>ONWQ01000425.1 GCA_900321565.1 uncultured Eubacteriales bacterium | reverse complement strand
GGGGACTCGAACCCAGGACCAACCGGTTATGAGCCGGCCGCTCTAACCAACTGAGCTAAAGGCCCATCCCGATAAAATAGAGAAGTGTGACCCCGTCGGGATTCGAACCCGAGTAGCCGCCGTGAAAGGGCGGTGTCTTAGGCCACTTGACCACGGGGCCATCAAACCGGTCGCTTGGAGTAAGATCGGGGTGAAGGGATTCGAACCCCCGGCCCCATGCTCCCAAAGCACGTGCGCTACCAGACTGCGCTACACCCCGGCATATCTCCTGTTAGGTGCTTTCCCGCAGGCGACGTGTGAGATAATACAGCAAGATTTCGGATTTGTCAATAACTTTTTTAATTTTTTTCTGACAGGCTTCAATCGCTTGTGATTCCTTGCCTTTTGCCTTGTCGAGCACAGGTTTCAATGCTAAAATGCTCAAAAAAAGTTTTGCAGGGAGGCATTTTCCTTATGGTATACACGATTTTTCCAGATGAAATGAAGGCACTGGAAAGTGAATATATGTCCCGGCATCAGATACCTTCTCTGCTTCTGATGGAACTTGCCGCCCAGGGGATTGTCCGCGCCATGCTCCGGCATGCAGCGCAGGATGCCGGCTGCATTTTTCTGTGCGGTCCCGGAAACAACGGTGGTGATGGATATGCTGCAGCCCGCATCTGGCATGATCAGGGCGGCAGGGCGCTGCTTGTTGAGCTGACGGATGCTCCGTCAACCCCGGACGCACGGATCAACCGGAATCTCTGCATGGAACGCGGAATCCCTGCGATCGCCGCAGATGCGTTCCCGGACAGCCTGCCATGGCTCCCCGCTCTTGCCGTTGATGCGGTCTATGGTACCGGGTTTCACGGTTGTCTGAATGAACAGGCGGCCCGGCTGTTTGACTGGATCCACTCCTCAGGTATTCCGGCTATCGCTGTCGATATACCGTCCGGACTCAACGGTATGGATGGTTCTGCGTCCGCACATACACTCCGTGCGGTGGAGACTGTGACCTTTCACCGTCCCAAGACCGGACTGTATCTCGCTCAGGGACCGGCATATACAGGCAATGTTACCGTGCACCCGATCCTGATTCCGAAAGAGACCGGTTGCAGTGGTCTGGCATGCATGGAGCCTGCCGACCTGTCTGTCGTTCTTTCCCGGCGTTCTCCGCTGAGCCACAAGGGAAGTTTCGGACGTATTGTCCTGTACTGCGGACACCCCGGCATGGCTGGAGCTGCCGCCATGGCAGCCAGAGCCTGCGTGAAATCCGGTGCTGGACTTGTGACTCTGGTCTGCAGTGAAATTCTGTTGCCAGTACTGCAGACCCTGGTACCGGCTGCCATGTGCATTCCGCTTCGCAGTTCAGGCAGCGCCTGGGAGACAGAATCATTACAGGTCGCTGAGACCGCGTTCCATTCAGCAGATGTCATCATCACCGGCTGTGGTCTTGGCCAGGATCCGATTCATCTGCCCGTTATGGAAAAGCTTCGTCATGTTTCCTGCCCGGTAATCTGGGATGCCGATGCGCTGAATCTGATGGCCAGGCATCCGGAATGGCTGCCTCTGAAAACTGAGGACTTCATTACCCCGCATCCGGGTGAAGCAGCACGGCTCCTGGGGACAGACACAGGCTGGATTACAGGAAACAGCCTGCAGGCTCTGGAAAGGCTGCAGGCTGTCACAGGCTGTTCCGTTCTTCTCAAGGGTGCCCGGTCTCTCATGCAGTCCGGAGCATCCGCGGCTGTCAATGTATACACCAGTCCCGCACTGGCACGCGGAGGCAGCGGGGATATGCTCTGCGGCATACTTGCCGCCTGTCTTGCACGCAGGCTGCCTGCGCTGCAGGCCATGCAGACTGCGTGCCTCATTCACGGGCTTGCTGCCGTCCGTGCCGCCGCACAATATGGTGAAGACTGTGCCACACCGGAAGACATTCTTTCCTGCATCCGTCTGGATGCCACCGGACTGCCATCCGGCATCTGATCATGTCTCCAGCTGCGGCGCAAGCATGACAAGCCGGGGCTGACACGATAGATCCTCTGCGGTAACACGCAAAAGCGGCATGGTTACTGAAGGTTCGCCATACTGTGTCAGAAATGCCTCCGGGCCTTCGATCGGCCAGTCCGCATTATATTCGGTCCGGTAATGCATCGGAATCACGATACGAGCATTCAGCTGCTGACACACACGGACAGCCGCCGCTGCATCGATTGTGAAAAAGCCGCCCACGGGGATCATGAGCACATCCGGTTTGCCGATCTTCTGAACCGTTTCTTCATCCAGTATATGTCCCAGATCGCCCAGATGAACAATATTCATTCCCTCCGCGTGCAGGCAGAAGATCGTATTAGGCCCGCGCCTTGCGCCGTGCTGATCATCATGCCAGCTGCTGATCCCGATCACCTGAACACCGCTGGACAGTGTATAGGTGCCAGGCCCTTCCAGGACCCTCGGGTTTCCTGCGAGGGTTTCCACGGCATCATGGTCACTGTGATGATGGCTGACCGTAACAACATCGGCCGTCAGGTTGCCCACAGGATAGCCCGTCGATCCATCAAACGGATCGGTTACAATCCGGGTCCCGTCTTCCAGCCGGATCAGGAACCGGCTGTGTCCGTGATTGCTCAGTACCAAACTGTTCACTCCTTCTTACTTCCCTGGCAGCACTTTTCCAGTGCGCCCAACCATGGCCGGAGATCCTCCGGCTTTTCGTGTCTCCGCATACGTGCCGCGCACTCGTGATGCAGCTCGAGACAGAGCCTTTCTGCCGATGTCGCACCGGCGTCCCAGGCCCTCTGTACCCTCCGCAGTGTATCCATACCCGGTGCGTCGCACGCATGGGTGTCCATGATCTTCTGCAGACAGCGGCGTTCGCCTGTGAGTACGCAGGTGCACGGTTCCGGGGCTGGGACCGCATGATCCATGAGCAGCCAGCCGTTCCCGGGCGTGCATATCCAGCCCGCCTTGCGCGCTGCTTCCGTAAACCGTGCAGTCAGCATTTCCGGCACATCCGGTGCAAAGGCCACGGCATACAGCGATCCCTCATCCCGGGACCTGCGCAGTGTATACCGTGCATGCGGCATGCATGCCTCCAGCAGGCCGCGCAGCTCATGCTTCAGCTGTTCCATCCATATTCCTTTCCCGTTCCCGGAGCGCATACCGGATTCTCATATGATGGCTCACGGTATCCATGCCGGTGCCGAGCTGGTACTCCAGAAGGATCGTCCCGCTTCCCGGCTGCCGGTCCACGCATACATCCGTGGCAAACAGTTCCAGCGGCATCTCCCCGAACGGCGTCCGGTACAGTCCTTCATAGTGCTGACCTTTCCGGAAGGACAGGATCGTGCTAAAATCACCCTGACGCACCACCATGACCCGGCTGTCCCGGGTCAGGATCCGCACATGCGTCTGTGTCGTGGTCCCGTCGTCCGCCTCCAGGCGCTCATCATATTCCAGCGTAATGCCTTCCCTGCGTTCCTCCAGGGTGCCGAAAACCGTCATGGTCGTTTCCTCCGGTGGTGCATTCCACGCATTGCCTGCAACCGAGCGGACCGTGATCCTTGCTGTTTTCTGTTCCATGCGTTCCCTGACCTCGCTTTCCGTGTGCAGTATACCATGAAACTGCACCGCAACCAACTGTCAAAGGAGTTCCCATGCAATACAAAGCATTTGCCAAGATCAACTGGTCACTGGATATTCTCGGTCAGCGACCCGATGGCTACCATCTTATGGACATGGTCATGCAGCCCGTGTCCGTCTGTGATCTGATCACACTGGAACCCGATGATGCACTGACACTGACTGTCAGCGGGGACCCGTACATTGCCCCGGATGCGCACCATCTGGCCCTGCGGGCGGCCCAGGCACTGCGGGCGTATACCGGATGTACCCGCGGCGCACACCTGCATGTGCACAAGCAGATTCCGGCACAGGCCGGTCTCGGCGGAGGCAGCAGTGATGCCGCTGCCGTGCTCCTGGGCCTGAACAAGCTCTGGGAACTTGAGCTGACCATGGATGAACTCTGCCGTCTGGCCCTGTCGCTGGGCGCGGATATTCCCTTCTGTCTTACCGGCGGCCTGCAGCGCGTACAGGGGATCGGTGAAGTACTGCAGCCGCAGTCGTTTGCGCCGGCATACCCGCTCCTGATCATCAAGCCCTGTGAGGGGCTGTCCACCCGGCGTGTGTTTGAAGCCTGGCATGCTGCGGACCGGATGGAGCACGCCTCTCTGGACAGTCTGCTGGATGCGCTCCGCGCGCACAGAACTCAGGGGCTGGATGCATGCACCTTCAATGTGCTGGAACCGGTCTCTGCGGCCATGGAGCCGCGGATCCGGGATGCGCTGGAGTTCCTGCGCTCGCATGGTGCCTTCTGCGCACGCATGTCCGGGAGCGGATCCGCCTGCTTCGGTGTCTTCCCCGAGGATGCACCGCTGGAAGCATACCGGGATGAGGCCCTGCACAGTTTCGGGTACGCGGTCACAGCCGGGACACAGTCCCATTCCGTGCTTGAAGTCAGCCAGGACGCATGAACGCCGCCGGTGCACTGCTCAGTACTGTACTTTTCATCGGTTTCTAACCGTTTTATCAGGAAGTATTCTTGTGCAGACGCACGCCCTGTGGTATGATTCCTTTCGTTGGCTCACGTACACTCGGCGCTTTGCCGGTCCAGGATAGAATGAGGGAATTATGAGTAATCAGGAACAGAATCAGGTCCAGAATGGCAAGAAGAAAAAGAACCGCGGACTGTCATTCGCCATTGTCGCCTTTATCGGCAGTGCCATACTGAATCTTTCACTGCCCGGTATGTTTTTTACCGTACTCGGTGCCTACGGGATCGGAAAACTGGTGGGTGTCATGTCCACACCCCTGGACACGACCACGCACAACAAGCAGGATATCAAGCGTCAGAAACCGCAGGACGTGCCGCTGTCCGGGGATACCGAAGCTGATTCGGTCATATCCAAGGGCAAGGAAATGCTCGCGCAGATCCGGGAAGCGAACCTGGCCATTCCGGACCCGCATCTTTCCAATCAGATGGACCAGCTGGAAGATCTGTGCATCCAGCTGTTCACCACGGTTGCGGAAAAGCCCGGCAAGGCAACACAGCTGCGCAAGTTCATGAACTATTACCTGCCCACCACGCTCAAGATGATCAACAGCTACCGGACCATGCAGGACCGCGGTGTATCCTCATCCGACCTTGCAGAAGCCCGGCGTACGCTCAGCCGTGGTATGGACATGATCCTGGTCGCCTGCCAGAAGCAGCTGGATAACCTTTACAAGGATACCATGCTGGATGTTTCCACAGACATGGATGTGCTCGAACAGATGCTCAAGCGCGACGGTCTGACGGATGCGCCGTTTGAGGATGCCGCAACCGCGGCCCAGGCTCAGGCTGCAGAGAATGCACGGACCGCGGCAGCCGCACAGCTGCGCACGGACAGCAGCGTGCCCGTACTGCATACACCGGACACGGACCTTGAAGAAGACTTCTCAAGTTATTATAATCAAAAGAAAACACGGTAAGCGCGTCTGAAAGGAGATATCACTCATGGCTGAACCCATCATGCCCATGCTTTCCCTGACCCCGGAAGTCCCGGATCCGGAACCTGAAAAGGAACAGCACTCGATTCAGGAGACCAAGCCCGCCGAACCGGAAACCAAGTATGAAGCGCCCAATCTGGACAACAGTCAGCTGACTGATGCTGAACGGCGCGCTATTGAGGATTTCATCGGCAAGCTGGATGTCACCAATCCGGACCATGTCCTGCTCTTCGGCGCGGAAGCACAGAAGAAGGTTGCTGCCTTCTCGGATACAGCACTGGATGCCGTCAAGACCCAGGAAACCGGCGAAGTCGGACAGATGCTGGGCAAACTGGTCACCGAACTGAAAGGGTTTGACGCGGACGCCGAGCCCAAGGGCCTGCGCAGGCTGTTCGCCAAGCCGATCAATGAACTGGAGCGCATGAAGGCACAGTATGCCAAGGTATCCACCAATGTGGAAACCATTGCCAATTCACTGGAAGACTATCAGGCACAGCTGCTCAAGGATGTGGCCATGTTTGACCGTCTCTATGACCAGAACAGCCGGTATTTCCGTGAGCTGACCCTGTACATCATAGCCGGGGATGAGTACCTGCGCCGTGTACGTGGCGGCGAGCTCAAGGCACTGCAGGACGCAGCCGCCAAGTCCGGGGATGCCATGGATGCACAGAAAGCCAATGACCTGGCAGCCGAGTGCGACCGTCTGGAAAAGAAACTGTATGACCTGAAGCTCACGCGCCAGGTATCCATGCAGATGGCACCGCAGATCCGGCTTCTGCAGAACAACGACTCGCTTCTGGTGGAGCGTATTCAGTCCACACTGTCCAATACCCTGCCGCTGTGGAAGAGCCAGATGGTCCTGGCCCTGGGCCTGCAGCACTCCCAGGATGCGCTTAAGGCGCAGACGGCTGTGACCGATATGACCAATGAGCTGCTCCGGCGCAATGCTGAAAAGCTCAAGATCGGGACCGTGGAGACCGCCCGGGAAGCCGAGCGCGGGATCATTGATGTGGAAACCCTGGTTCAGACCAACCAGTCCCTGATTGATACCATCAATGAAGTGATGAATATCCAGAAGGACGGCCACACCAAGCGCCTGGAAGCAGAGAAACAGCTGTATCAGATGGAAGCACAGCTCAAGCAGAAACTGCTGGACACGCATCTGTAACCAACCAGAACGGGCAGGGCAACCTGCCCGCTTTTCATCATGGAGGCATCTATGCGAATCATTGGGCTGACAGGCGGTATTGCCTGCGGGAAATCCCATGTATCCGACTGTCTGCGCAGTGAAGGCTGCCGCATCATCGACGGAGACCGGATTTCGCGCGCACTCACCGCGCCCGGTGCTCCCCTGCTGGGGCCGATCCGTGAAACGTTCGGGGATACGGTCTTTGCCGCCGACGGCACACTGAACCGGGCTGCGCTCGGACGTCTGGTCTTTTCCGACCCGCAGCAGCTGCAGCGGCTGAACAGTCTTATGCAGCCCTGGATCCTGCAGCGCATTGAACAGGAACTGGAACAGGCACGGAATGATCCGCAGGTGCGCATCTGTGTACTGGACATGCCGCTTTTGTTTGAGCAGCGGCTCAACCGGCTCTGCGAGCGCATCTGGTGCGTATATCTCCCGCATGATCTGCAGCTGGAACGGCTGATGGCCCGGGACGGCTCGGATGCAGCGTCCGCGCAGCAGCGGATCGCTTCGCAGATGGACACATCCCAGAAGGCACGCCTGAGCGATGTTGTGATTGATAACAGCGGGAGTAAGGAAGAGACCCGGGCCAGGGTGCATGAGCTTCTTGCCTGGGAACTGGCGCATGCAGATGACGTACTCCCGGTGCGACAGTCGCCCCGGCGCAGGACCGCTGCCGCTTCCCTGTCCCCGACACCCGCACCGCAGCCGCAAACGCCTGCCCGGCCTGCTGAAGCACCGGACGCCGAACCGGAACCCATCGCACGCACGCAGCGCAGAGCGCGTCCGATCACCGAATCCGTGGAGCCTGTGGAGGATACGCCGGAGTCCGTGCCCATGGCGCAGCCGCTGCGCCGGGCTCTGGTCATACTCAGTGTTCTGCTGGTTTTCTGTCTGGCAGGCGGCATCCTGATGCAGGCATACCTGGACTCACGCGCACGGGCGCGGGAGGCTGCGCATCAGGCAATCCTCGCAGCGCACCCTGTGCGCTATCAGGAACTGATCGAGGAGTACGCCGGGCTCTATGGCCTGCAGCCTGCCTATGTGACCGCAATCATTCTCAACGAATCCTCGTTCGATTGTCTCGCGGAGTCCTCCGTGGGTGCCCGCGGGCTCATGCAGCTGATGGAAGACACAGCCGGATGGATCGCCGGGAAACTGCGCATCAAAGATTATTCCTTTGACACGCTCTGGGATCCGGAAACGAATGTCCGCTTCGGCTGCTGGTACCTCAATTACCTGGCAAGCCTGTTTGAGGGGGATCCCGTAGCGGTCACGGCCGCATACCATGCCGGTCAGGGCACGGTATCCCAGTGGCTGACCAATACAAGCTATACGGGCGAAAGCAGACAGCTGATCCCGGACCTGCTCCCGGAAGGCCCCACGAAAGTCTATGTAGGAAGGGTGACACGTGCCTATGGCATCTATGACGCGCTTTACTACCATGCTCTTAACCCTGTGCCTGACGCTGCTGATGATTCTGCCGTCACCGGCACTGGCGACGAACGTTACCGACTCACTGGTCGTGGGCATTCAGTCCTCCAAGACACAGTGGATTGATCCGCTCCTGCCGCTCGAGCGGGATATCATGAGCGTCTATGACCTGGTCTATGAGAGTCTGGTGGTCATTGATGACAATTATGTGCCCCAGCCCTGGCTCTGTGAGAGCTGGGAACTGACATCCTCCGGCCGCTCCTGGACCTTTCACATGCGTCAGGGGCTCACGTTCTCCGACGGCACACCGCTGACCGCCTATGATGTGGTGGCGACCGCTGAGTACATCCTCGCCCGGGCAAACGATGAGGCGACCACGGACCACGGGTATTACGTGAACCTCAAGTATTTCATCTCGGGCATCAGTGCGCCGGATGAGAAGACCGTAGTGGTCAAGGCGGCGCGTTCCTATTACGGACTGCTGTATGCCATGACCTTCCCGATCCTGCCCGCCCAGCAGCTGGGTACTGCGAACCCGCTCGGCAGCGGGCCCTACGTCATTGAGCAGTTTGAGCCCGGGTCATACATTTCCCTGAACGTCAACCGCCGCTGGTGGAAGAACACGCCCCAGGTTCTGGAGATCTCCTTCTCCCTGCACAACACGCCCAAGGATGTCATTGAAGCGTATGAGTACGCGCGCGTGGACACCATCTTCACGCGTTCCATCGCCGCAGCACAGTACCGCTCGGGCACAACCAGTCTGGCGCTGGATTACCGGACCAATCAGCTGGAAGTCCTGCTCATGAACCATTCCGCGTCCCGGCTCGCTTCCGTGAATGTGCGCAAGGCCATCCGCTATGCCATAGACATTGACCGGCTGGCCAGTCATGTGTACATGGGCATGGTCACACGCACAGACCTGCCGGTCATTCCCGGAACATGGATGTATAATGACACACTGGACCGGTACTTCACCAACAACCTGGACCAGGCCAGAGCACTTCTGGAACAGGACGGCTGGGGGGACAGTAACGGGGACGGGATCCTGGACCGGCTCAATGATGACGGCAAGCTCATTGACCTGAACCTGACACTGTTCGTGTATGAGGAGCCGGACAATGATGTGCGCATTGAATGCGCGAACCTGATCAAGGAACAGCTCGCGCAGATCGGGATCTCCGTGGATATCACGACCATGACCTTCGTGGGCATTCAGGAAAAACTGCAGGCAGGCTCGTTTAACCTGGCGCTGGTCTCCTTTGCCATGGATACCTGCCCGGATCCCGGATTCCTGCTGATGACCAGTAACGTCGGGAATTACGGGCGTTACCGCTCCAATGAAATCAATGAACTGTTCAAGCAGCTGCGCAAGTGCGTATCCCAGGCCGAGTATCAGCAGACACTCTGGCAGATCCAGCAGCAGTTTGCCGAGGACTGTCCGTTCCTGTGCCTGTACTGGCGCGACGGTGTGGTCCTCACCCGGCGCATGTATACCACACTGCGTGATGTCCGGGAACTGCAGCTGCTGCGCGGGATTGAATCGTTCAGAAACTGACGACCGAACTGGAAAAGGAGGTTGGGCAGACATGCTCTGCCCGTATGCATATGGACTGGATAGAAGTCAAGGTACACACCACCACTGCCGCCTCGGAGGCGGTAGGCGAAGCCATGATCCGCTGCGGTGCGGAAGGCACCATGGTCGAGGACCGTGCGGACGTTCCGGACCCGAGCAAGCCCAACGGCTACTGGGAAATCATTGACCCGCATATGATCGATCAGATGCCCGAGGATGTCGTCGTACACGCCTGGTTCCAGCCGGACAGTGTCTTTCCGGAGCGGATGCAGACACTCCGGGACAGCCTGCAGCGCGTCCGTGCATCCTTTGCCGATGCCGGAAGCCTTCTGCTGGAAACGGACCAGGTCAAGGATGAGGACTGGTCCGAAGTATGGAAACAGTTCTACAAGCCCTTCCGTGCCGGGAAACGGCTGGTCGTGTGCCCGACCTGGGAACACTACGACGCCAAAGAGGATGACCTGGTCATCCGCATGGACCCGGGCATGGCCTTTGGCAGCGGCACACATGAGACAACCGGCATGTGTCTGGACCTGCTGGACCAGATCGTGACCAGCGGCAGCCGGGTCATGGACGTGGGCACCGGCAGCGGGATCCTGGCCATCGGTGCAGGCCTGCTGGGGGCTAAGGAAGTTCTGGCCATTGATATCGATCCGCAGGCCGTGAAGGTCGCACGCGAGAACGTGGAACTGAACCATCTGAGTGACTGCATTACCGTGCGCGAGGGGAACCTGCTGGACGGGTCCGAGGACGCGGTATGCGATATATGCATTGCCAATATCATTGCCGATATTATCCTGCTGTTTGCAGAGCCCCTGCGCAGCCATATCCTGCCGGGCGGATACTTCCTCTGTTCCGGGATCATCCGGGAACGCGGGGACGAGGTCCAGGCCGGACTGCTCAGCGCCGGGTATGAGATTGTCCGGCGCGAAGAACGCGGGGAATGGACCGCCTTCCTGTGCAGGAGGTGACGGAATGCACCGTTTTTTTGCCGGCAGCCGTGACGGGGATACCCTGACCTTCACCGGTGAGGATGCGCACCATGCCGTGCGTGTACTGCGCCTGAAAGCCGGAGACGAAATCACATGCTATCATGAAGGCATGGCGTTTGCCTGTACACTGACTTCCGTCAGTGAAAACGCATGCACAGCCCGGATCCTCAGCGTTCTTCCGTCCACAGAGCCCGGACTGCAGATCACGCTGTTCCAGGGCCTGCCCAAGGCAGACAAGATGGACCTGATCGTCCAGAAATGCGTTGAACTGGGCGTGGTGCGCATTGTACCGGTCATGATGAGCCGGTGTGTGGCACAGCCAGGGAAAAGCCTGGACGGAAAGCTTGAGCGCTGGACACGGATCGCACGCGAGGCCTGCAAGCAGTCCGGGCGCAGCCGCCTGGTCACGCTTGAGTCCCCGCTCCCGCTCTCTGCACTCCGGGATGAGTTCAGTGCCATGGATGCTGTGCTCGTGCCCTGGGAGGAAGCGCATGCCCTGGGCCCGCGCGCCTTTGCGCAGCAGGCACCGGACACACGCAGCCTCGGGATCGTCATCGGACCGGAAGGCGGCATCTCTCAGGAAGAGATTGACCTGCTCCGGGACATGGGCTGTATCCCGCTGACCCTCGGTCCGCGGATTCTGAGGACCGAGACTGCCGGGCTGGCCGCCGTCAGTGCCCTGCTCGCACTCTACGGGGACATGGAAGGAGGCACACCGTGAGCCGGATTGCATTCCATACCCTGGGCTGCAAGGTCAATCAGTATGACACCCAGGCCATGCTGGAGCTTTTCCGGGACCGGGGATACACCATTGTACCCTTCCAGGAGGAAGCAGACATTTACCTGATCAATACCTGTACCGTGACCGGGACCGGGGATAAGAAATCCCTGCAGCTGGCCCGGCACCTTCAGCAGGTGCATCCGGGCGCGGACCTGATCCTGTGCGGCTGTCTGGCCCAGCGGCAGGGCGCAGAGCTGGCAGACACCGGAGCGCGCCTGATCCTCGGCACCCAGCACCGCGCGCGGGTTGTGGACTTCTATGAACAGGCAGTCCGTGAGAACACCTGTCTTGTGCGTGTGGACGGTCTGGAAAAAGGGCTCACCTTTGAACCGCTGTCCGTCTCGTTCCAGGAAGAGCGCACCCGGGCCACCCTGAAGATCCAGGAAGGCTGTGACGGACGCTGTGCCTACTGTGTCATTCCCTCCGTCCGCGGGCCGGTGCGCTCCCGGGCCATGCAGGAGATCCTTGAAGAGACCCAAAAGCTTGTGCAGGCCGGATACCATGAAATGGTGCTCACCGGGATACACCTGTCCAGTTACGGGAAAGACCTGGAGACAGGTGAGCGTCTGATCGATGTCATTGAACAGCTCGCCGGGATCCGCGGCGTGCACCGCATCCGGCTCGGAAGCCTGGAGCCGACGATCGCAACACAGGCGTTTGCCGGGCGCCTTGCAGCCGTGCCTGCAGTTTGTCCGCAGTTCCATCTGGCCCTGCAGTCCGGTTCGGACACCGTACTGCAGCGGATGCGCCGGCGTTATAACCTGGACATGTACCGGGAGGGCGTCCGGAACCTGCGCAGTGTGTACCCGGATGCCGCCATCACCACAGACATACTCACCGGGTTTCCCGGGGAAACAGAAGAAGAGTTCGAGCAGACGCGCCGGTTCATTCATGAGATCGGGTTCTCCCGCATCCATGTATTCCCCTTTTCTCCGCGTGCCGGCACCCCGGCCGCGGCCATGCCCGGTCAGCTTTCGCGTCAGGAAAAGGCCCGGCGCGCGCGCCTGCTGATCCGGGACGGCGAAGAGGAAGCGCGCGCATACCGCATGCGCTGGGCCGGAAAAGTGGCATGCGTACTGCTCGAACAGGAGAAAGACGGGCAGCTGACCGGGTATACCCCGGAATACCTGCCGGTCCGTGTGCGTTGTCTTACCCCCCGCAAGTCCGGGGATGAAATCATGGTCTGCCTGCAGCCCGGTGAGGACGAATGGATGCTGGGCACAGAACAGACCGCATATGAAAAGGAGCTGTGAGCATGGAAAACTGTCTGTTCTGCCGTATTCTCAGGGGCGAGATTCCTTCCGCCAAAGTCTATGAGGACGAGTTCACCTATGCGTTCCGGGATATCAATCCCATGGCCGCCGTGCACTGCCTCGTGATCCCGAAGACACACGTGGATTCGCTCAACGGGCTGGACGGTCTCACCGACCGCCAGCTGGCCGCATGCCTGCATGCCTGCCGTGAGGTTGCGCGCCTGGAAGGTGTCGACAAGTCCGGATACCGTGTGGTCTCCAACTGCGGGGACGACGCCTGTCAGAGCGTCCATCACCTGCATTTTCATGTACTGGGCGGCCAGAAGATGCATGAGGCCATGGCCTGAGAAGCCTTCAGCCATGGGCCTTTAGACGGTTTATTGGCCGGTTGCGCGAAGCCGGAAAAAAAACCATTGACGACAATACCAAAAGGCTGTATAATGGCTTTACGGTTCGCCGTCCGTCCGTCTTCGCCAGCTGTTATCAAGGCGAGATGAGCGAGAGGAGGGATAACAGTGTCCGAGGTACGTGTACGCGAGAATGAGTCCCTGGAAAGCGCTCTGAAACGCTTCAAGCGGCAGTGCGCCCGTGCAGGCGTCATTCAGGAAGTTCGCAAGCGCGAGCATTACGAAAAACCCAGCGTAAAGCGTAAGAAAAAGGCAGAAGCTGCCCGCAAGCGCAAGTGGTAATCTTCGTATCAATGCCTCTTACTTCAAAGAAGTAAGAGGCTTTTCCTTTGCCCGGAACCATGCATGGGCAGGCATCCGGAGGTTTTCCGCCCGGAAAGCACAGGCCCTGAAGATCTGCGCTGTCCGGTACACTTCCGCATGCCGGAAACCATATTTTCATCCGTATTTCTTTTCGTTTCCATCTTGCAGCATATGACTTCTTTTGGTATACTGCCTTTATCTCAATACTGTGAGGGATCAATTTGCGTTACAGCTTTCTGCTGCTTCCGCACGCCAACATCCGCTATCGTGAAGCACTGGCACAGCTTTCCTGCTGTGAGATCAACCAGATGGTACAATCCATGGGGCTCCCCGCTGTCTTTGAAACCGAGGAAATCGGCGGCTGTACATTCCTGTCCGCGGAGCTATCTGACTGGGACGAACACCTGCTCAGGGTTCTGTCCCATCATTCTTCCCTGTACCTTTTCTGCCGCCGTGACGGTGCGGCGCTCTATCCTGTGGAGCGCCCGCGTGTGGACTACCTGCCCGGGGATCTGCCTGAGATCCTCAAATACAAGGGAAAGACCAGTGTTCCTTTCACACTGCTCATGATCAACTGCGCCCGGTCGGTCGCCGGACTCTGGGGAACACCGACACGGCAGCTGACCGTGCTTGACCCCATGTGCGGGCGCGGTACCACACTGTTTACCGCCCTGCAGAAGGGCTACCATACCATCGGACTGGACAGTTACCGCACTTCCGTACAGGAAGCCGATCAGTTCCTGTCCCGGTACCTGAAGTACCACCGTCTGAAGCACAGCCGGGCATGTTCTTCCCGGACCGTGCATGGCAAGGGCTATGATGAGATACGCTATACCCTGGCAGACACCAAGGAACACTACACATCCGGGGACACGCGCACAGCATGCATGTATGCCGCAGACGCATCCCTGGCCGGAGCCCTGGCCGGAAAGGCCAGACCACAACTGCTCATCTGTGATCTCCCCTACGGCGTACAGCATGATCCCACGCTTCACGGGAAACCGGAACCGGTGGAATCCATGCTCAGGCGCTGCCTGCCCGAATGGTTTCATGCGCTCGCACCGGGCGGTGCAGGTGCATTGAGTTTCAATCAGTTTACCCTGTCCCGAAACAAACTGGAAACACTGGTGGAAAACGCCGGGTTTGTCCCGTACGAATGCGACCCGCAGAGCTTTGTGCATCCTGTGGAACAGGCAGTCACCCGTGACCTGGTCCTGTTCACCAGACCATAGCATCCATTTCTCCACGTCTCAGCAAGGAGGCATTTCATTGTCTACGATCGATTTTGGTTCTCAGACTGTTGTGGAACTGCGCAAGTATGCCAAGGAACATGGTATTCCGCTGAGCAAGGGCATGCTCAAGGCCGAGATTGTCCGTACACTGGAAGCGGCTGCCCAGGAAGCAGCCAAGGAAGCACCGGATGGTTCCGAGCAGCTGAGTCTGTTTGAAGAAACCGGCAAGCAGGCAGCAGACAAACCGGCCGAAAGTGCGGACCCCGGGTATGACACGGAAGAAGACGCACAATACACAGCCAAAATGCTCGAACCGGAAGAGCCTGTGAATCTGGAAATAGAGCCGGAAGACAAGCCGTTCATCATTCATGCGGCGGCCCCGGGGCCTGCGATCCCCGGGCGCGCACATCCGGTGTTTACCGCTGAGGAGGCGCCGGCCGAGATCGTTCAGGAGCCGGATCCCACGGCTGTCCAGGTGCCGTTCACTCCGCGCACTTTCCATGCGCCCCAGGCACCGGTCCGGCCTGTGGTGGAAAAGCCCGTGCAGCCCGTGGTCCGTCCCGCACAGACGGAACCCCAGATCGCCGCACGCGCCGCACAGGACACCCCGAAGCCCACGCAGGAAGCCGGTGCACAGCCACAGTTCCGTGCGGTATGGCGTAATCCGGCACCGGCCTCAGGCCAGCACTATGACGGCAACAAGCAGGGGTATGGTCAGCGCAATACCTGGCAGGCCTCCCGGACACGCGCTTCCGCAGATACCCAGACCCGCCCGGCCAATAACGGGTTCACACCCAGGTTTGGTCCGGATGTCGGAAAGGCGGCCGAGCCCAGAACGCCTTCCTATATGGAAACCGCGCGCTCACGCGGGTTTGGTCCGCCCCGGCGCACGGATGCCGCAGAGAGCACAGAAACCAATACGAATCCATCCTGGCAGCCTGCCCGGGAAAGCACCTATACGGCAGCACCGCGCAGGGATCCCATGGAGCTTCCGCCGCTGAACGACCTGCTCCAGGATATTGAACTGCAGGAAGGCTCCGGCACACTGGAAGTGCACCCGGACGGGTACGGTTTCCTGCGCACGGAGACACTGCTTCCCTCCCAGCACGATATCTATGTATCCGTGCCCCTGATCCGGCGCTATGCACTGCGCAGCGGCGATACGGTCACAGGAAAACTGCGCCCGCCGCGGGACGGGGACAAGTATAAGGCACTCCTCAGTGTCACCAGTGTCAATGGTCAGGATGCGGAAACCCTGACCGCACGTCCGAACTTTGAGGAGCTTACCGCTGCCTATACAAGCCGCAGGCTGTCCCTGGACTGTCCTGACTATGTGGACGTCCGGCTCATGGACCTGCTCTCCCCCATGGGGTTCGGGCACCGGGCACTGATGATGTTCCCGCCGCAGAGCCGCAAGGGCGAATTCCTCTGCCATATTGCCGAAGCCGTACGGAAGAATTATCCGGAGGCTGAGGTGATCATGCTGCTTCTGGATAAGATGCCCGAAGATGTGACCATGTACCGGGAGCGTGTGCAGTGCACACTTGTGTCCGCCACGTTTGACCAGGCACCGGAAAGCCAGCTGCGGCTTCTGGACCTGCTCCTGGAAAAATGCATGCGGTCCGTGGAGTCACACAGGGATGTGGTTCTCATCGTCGACAGTCTCACACGCCTGTGCAAGCTGCAGGTGTCCAGCACTTCAGCGCCCGCTCAGCGTTCCAGTATCGGACTGGTGAACCCCATCAGCCTGTTCCGGGCCAAGAAACTCTTCGGCACCGGCCGTTACCTTAAGGAAGGCGGCAGTATGACCGTGATCGCCGCCATGGATGTGGAGACCGGGAACAAGGTTGACGACAGCATTGTCGAGGAATTCCGGGAGACCGCAACCCTGGAACTGCGTTTCGATGCCGCCCTCATCCGCGCGGGCGTATACCCGCCGATCTCCTTCACCCACTGCAGGACAGCGCATCCCGATCTTCTGCTGAGCCAGCAGGAATGGGAAGGGTTGCAGATCATACGCAAGATGCAGGAGGGAGTGCCGCCGGCCCAGGCCGTACAGCAGCTGCTCTCCATGATCCAGCGCGTGCGGACCAATTCAGACATGCTGTTACGCATGAAGGACTGGGCCGCACTGATGCAGAACGGACGCAAGGTCTGAAAAACTATTGGACAGCCACCGCCGGTGGCTGTTTTTTTGTGCAACGGCGTAAAAAAGGAGGGCATCCCCCGGAAGGGATACGCCTCCTCATCATGGCTGTACGCCGGCTCTTACTTGGCCAGAGCGTCCGCTGCCGCGGCGGCACCGGCCCTGCGGCCCATGGTGGAATACAGGGACAGGGATGCAGCCAGGATATAGTTCTCATTGTAATAGTAGCGGTTGCTCATTTCGCCTGCGGCATACAGGCCCGGAATGACGGTACCGTCCTGACGGGTCACACGTCCGTCCTCGGTCGTGGTCACGCCGCCGGCAGACCCGAACGTGGTCGGATACACCTTCACGGCATAGAACGGTGCCTTTTCAATCGCCTTCAGGAAATCGGCAGGCTTGCCGAATGCCTTGTCCTCACCGGCTGCAGCCGCTGCATTATAGTCTGCCACGGTCGCGGTCAGGTTGGCCGTATACACATGCATGTTCAGAGCAAGCTCTTCCACGGTTTCGCCCCGGGCGACGACGCCATCGGCAACGCCGGCTTCCAGGATTGCCGCAGCGGCTTCATCACTGGAGTCGAAGATATACCAGAAAGGTGCATTGCCGTCCTGGATCATGTCAGAAGCAGTGTAGTCCAAGACATCCCAGCC
>ONWQ01000426.1 GCA_900321565.1 uncultured Eubacteriales bacterium | reverse complement strand
GAATTTTGCATGAATATGATTTCCTTTCTGTATTCCGGACAGACCGCATCAGAGATCACCCTTCCAGATTTTCTTCACCCGGTCCGTACAGGAAAGCAAAACTTCATAAGAGATTGTACCCGCCCAGCGGGCAATATCCTCAGCTGTAATCATCTGCTGACCGTTTTTCCCGATCAGTGTTACCCGGTCTCCAATCTCAGCATCCGGAACTTCCGACACATCCACCATCATCTGATCCATGCAGATTCTTCCCACCACTCTGCACCGATGACCGCGGATCAGTACCTCTGCTCTGCCGGATGCAGCCCGGTGGTATCCATCCCCATACCCGCAGCGGACCGTAGCAATCCGCATGGGGTGATCCGCTACGAAAGTACAGCCATAGCTGACTGCATCCCCAGCCTGTATTTCCTTGATGAATGTCACTGAGGTCGTCCATTCCATCACAGGTTCCAGGTCCATATCAGTAGGCACCGGCGGATACCCGTACATAATGATTCCCGCCCTTACCATATCCAGCGCCATCTCCGGCATGAATCTCTCCATGGCCGCAGAATTGCTGCAGTGACGGATCAACGTGCCTTTCAAATCATCTGTCAGCGTCAGAAAACGTTCAAACTGTTTCCTGGTATATGCTTCATCCGGACCGTCTGCATCCGCAAAGTGCGTGAACGCGCCTGTCAGTCTGATGCCCTTCTCCTGCAACATCAGATTCAGCAGATCATTTCTCTCCTCCAGCGTCCGGACACCTATCCTGTGCATTCCCGTGTCCAGTTTCAGATGAACATATGCCTCACAGTTCAGGTCATGCACTGCCTGACGGATGTTCTCAACATCTTTGGATGAACAGACAGTCATGGTAAGACCGTTCCTTACACTTTGCTCTGTTTCTTCGGCATCCGACGGTCCGAGAATCAGAATCGGAGCCTGAATTCCGCATTTGCGCAGTTCAACGCCTTCCGCTGCAGTTGCGACAGCAAGCCAGTCTGCACCGGCTGCCAGTGCATTGCGTGCACAAAAGGGCGCACCATGCCCGTACGCATCCGCCTTGATCACGCACAACAGTTTTGTCGTGCTCGGAAGTCTGCCGCGAAGCGTCTGTATATTGTGCCGAAGCGTGTCCAGATTGATCTGGCGAACCATGCCGGAATCACTCATGCTGCTTCTTTTTTTCCTCCTCATGACGGTGGATCTGGACATTGAGAAGATTGATATCCCCGCAGCCCATGGTCAGTACCAGGTCCCCTGGCTGCCAGTGTGCACGCAGCCACTGTTCGGTATCGTCAAATGTGGGGGTCCAGTAGGCTTCGATTCCATGCTCACGCATTCCATCCACAAGCATCCCGCTGTTCAGATCCCCGGGGTCCTTTTCCCGCGCCGCACAGATGTCCGTCACCAATGTAATGTCAGCAATCTCCGTGCATGTAAGATAATCCTGGAACAAAGTCCGGACCCGTGAATACGTATGCGGCTGCATCACCGCAATCAGTCTTCCTCTGCAACGCTTTCGGCCGATACTCAGTGCATTGCGCATTTCCTGAGGATTGTGTCCGTAATCATGGAAGATCTCTACTCCGTCAATCTGATCCGTGCATTCAAACCTGCGATGGGCACCCTGAAATTCTGAGATTGCTCTGCAGGCTCCGGCTGTATCACATCCAAGTTCCGCAGCTGCGCTCAGAGCCGCCAGTGCATTCTCTACATTGAACATTCCCGGGACCCGCATCTGTACATGCCCCAGACATGCATCGTCATGCATCAGGTCAAATTCAGCATACCCCTGAGCATCTTCTTGAAGATTCCCGGGATGGTATGCACAGGCTTCTGTAAGCCCGAATGTCACCTTTCTGCACTGCAGCAATGCCATCTGCCGTACAACGCGCGGATCGGTTCCGCGTCCGATCACCACACCGTCATGCGGTACTTTCTGCATATACTGTCCGAACGTGGTTTCAATCTCATCCAGGTCCTTATAACAGTCCAGGTGATCTGCATCAATATTGAGCACAACCTCCATGGTCGGGTTCATATGCAGGAAGCTCCGGTTAAATTCACAGGCCTCCGCGAGAAAAATATCCCCGTGACCCACACGGGTTGAACCACCGATAAAGTCCAGTTTCCCACCGATGTGAATCGACGGATCCATCCCCGCATGAACCAGTATCTGAGACAGCATGGAAGTTGTTGTAGTCTTTCCGTGTGCACCGCATATACCGATAGCCCAGGGGAAACCCTGCATGAGCTGCCCCAGCAGTTCTGCACGTTCCATAGTGGGAATCCCCCGCTTCCTTGCTTCCAGAAGCTCAGGATTTTCTCTGGGGATCGCCGCCGTATAGACCACCAGGTCCGCACCGTCCACGTTCTCGGCACGATGCCCGATATATACAGTCGCACCTTTCTGGCGGACATCGTTCATAAGGTATCCGTCGGTCCGGTCGGAGCCTGACACGGAGTATCCCTGATCGATCAGCATCTCAGCAAGTCCGCTCATGCTGGACCCGCCGATTCCGATCATATGAATATGTCCACCTGCATATTCTTTCAGCTGCGGCTCATTCATTCCACGCCACATCCATTTCCTGTTTCAATTTTTTACATTGCAATTATACGACGCTCATGCAGGTGAATCAAGGGGAAAGAATACCCGCTCTGTCAGTAAATATACAGATAGATTCCGAAAAACTGCAGGCCTGCACCCAGCATTACAAACAGATGCCAGATGAAATGCGACCCCCTTGTCTTCATGGCAAACGGAATTGCACCGACGCTGTATGCGATTCCACCCAGCAAGGTCAGAAGAAACAGCGGAAAATCCTGAACATACATTTTGGGTATAAATGCAAGTGCACTCCATCCCAGGATGAAATACATGGCCGTATGCAGCGCCTTGACCACGGCGGGCCCAAATACACCGATAATGGAAATGCCGGCCGCGATCAGGATCCACTGGGCAATGAACAGAATCAGGCCCAGTGGCTGGTCCAGGTACAGAAGAAGTACCGGTGCGAAGGTCCCCCCGATCAGAAGATAGATTGAGGAATAATCAAATCGTCTGAAAACGCGCTTGACTTTTGACCCGCTGCGGAATGCATGATAAAGGCAGCTCATCAGGAAAAGAAGGAAAAGGCAAAGCCCGTATATGCATGAGGCAGTACGCTGAAGTGCCGTATGGCTCCTGAGCAGCAGAAGAATCAGAGCCACAAGAGACAGTGCAGCCCCGATTCCATGCGTCACTGCATTTCCGATTTCTTCCAGCAGCGGGCGCCTGGGAGGCTCATTTGCCTTTCTTCTCTGTTCGCGCAAAGCTTCCTTTCTGAGTCTGCGGACAGCTTTGGTTTCCATTTTGCTTTCACTCATCGGATATACCTCCTTTACTCTGTCATAGGTTATTGTATAACCGATTACAGGATTGTTCAACATTTGTTGTCGGATTATTGTTGGTGTCACGTTTGAGATATGCCTGTCAACTGCCCGCAGATACTGGTTTTTCTTGACAAAGACATGTCCAGCGCATATATTGTTCAAGTCTTCAGAGGTAACACTCAACAATACAGGAGGCGCTATATGACCAAAGCTCTCATCTCCGTCACGGGACTGGATACCACAGGTATCATCGCACGGGTTGCAACCAAACTGGCAGACTTGAATATCAATATACTCGATATCACACAGACAATCCTGGACGGATACTTTACAATGATGATGGTCGTGGATCTGGACGGTGCCCACATGCAGTTTGCAGAAATCGACCAGGAACTGCAGTCAGTTCGTGAAGCTCTGAATATGACCATTCATATGCAGCGCATGGATATTTTTGATGCCATGCACCGTATATGACCAGACCGCAGAAGGAAGTGCGTGCACATGATCGAAACCGGTGAAATCCTGCAGACGCTTCACATGATCCAGGAAGAAAACTTCGACATCCGTACAATCACTCTGGGGATCCAGCTCCTGGACTGTGCACATCCCGATCCGGAGACCTGTGCACAGCGCATCTATGACAAAATCTGTCGTACCGCTGAGCACCTTGTTGCCACCGGTGAAGAGCTTGAACGCGAGCTGGGGATTCCTATTGTCAACAAACGTATCTCCGTAACCCCTGTTTCTCTGGTCTGCCAGGGAGACCCTCTGCCGATTGCAAGGAAGCTGGATGCCGCCGCAAGGGAAACCGGTGTCAACTTTCTGGGCGGATACTCCGCACTGATGCAGAAAGGGGCTACCCGGGCAGATGAACGCGTACTGGCATCCATCCCGGAAGTACTGTCGACAACAGAAAGACTCTGCGCTTCTGTAAATGTAGCTTCCACACGTGCAGGCATTAATATGGATGCCGTCCGGGAAATGGGCCAGATCATCAAAGCCACAGCGGAAAAGACCGCGGCT
>ONWQ01000428.1 GCA_900321565.1 uncultured Eubacteriales bacterium | reverse complement strand
TCCGCATTATGTACTGCTGACCACACCGGTCAGAGACCATTTCATCGGACTGTGGGATCCATACGAAGAAGAGCCCGACCTCGATCCTGCCAAGTACCGGATTATCCATGGAGAAGAGCGGCGTATGAACCGCATGGTCCGCGAAGATGTACTGAACAGTACCGGAAAAGAAGACTATGCCATGGGCAGTGCTGAGCACCGTGAGGTCATTCTCCTGCAGAGAACCGACTGACCGGCTCGTTGCAGGAACCCTGTTCCGGAGATGGTCCGGTCATTAAAGAGGTTTGAAGGAGGCCAGTATGAATTTTTCAGATTGTCTTAACCGGTTTGACGATGAAGTCTTTGCTGCGCTGAATACACGCCGCCTGCAGCTGGAAGCACAGGGCAGAACATTCCTGAATCTGTCCATCGGCACGCCTGACTTTGAAACGCCGGTTCATATACGTCAGGCACTGGCAGAGGCTGCCATGGATCCGGAGAACTGGAAATATGCTCTCCGGGATACTCCGGAAATGCTCAATGCCGTCTGTGAATACTACCAGTCCCGCTTTCATGTTACCATCACGCCTGACATGATTGCTTCATGCTACGGCTCTCAGGAAGGCATCGGCCATCTGGGCATGGTACTGTGTAATCCAGGGGATACCGTGCTTCTGCCATCACCCTGCTATCCGGTATTCATTGCAGGGGCCAAAATGGCAGGGGCTGAAATCGTGTACTATCCGCTCAGTGAACACACCGGTTTTCTTCCGGATCTGGATGCCATACCGGCACATGTGGCCGACAGGGCCAGATATATGATAGTTTCCCTGCCTTCCAATCCTACGGGCTCCGTCGGCACGCCGGAGATTTACAACCGACTCATTGCCTTCGCCCGCGAACATCATATTCTTCTGGTACACGACAATGCGTACAGTGATATCATATACGACGGGCTGGAAGGCGGAAGTTTCCTCGGGTATGAACATGCTGCATCCACCGGGGTCGAGTTTTTCTCCCTGTCCAAGTCCTTTAACCTGACAGGCGCCCGGATTTCGTTCCTGATTGGCCGGCCTGATGTAGTCGCTGCTTTCCGGAAGCTCCGCAGCCAGATTGACTTTGGCATGTTTCTCCCGCTTCAGAAGGCAGCCATTGCTGCGCTGAAAACAGACCGGTCTGTTATAAAGGCACAATGTCTGCGCTATCAGGAGCGACGGGATGCTCTTTGCGATGGGTTGACAGCCATCGGCTGGCCTGTCCCGCGCAATGCCGGAAGCATGTTTGTCTGGGCGAAAATTCCCGTAACCGGCATGTCAAGTATGGATTTCTGTCTGGCACTCATGGACCGTGCCGGCGTCATCTGCACACCGGGCTCAAGCTTCGGCCCTGAGGGAGAGGGCTATGTGCGCTTCGCGCTTGTCCTTCCTCCCGCACAGATCCGTCAGGCTGTCTCGCAGATTCAAGAAAGCGGCCTGCTGGACAAAACAACTGGTACATTCTGATTACCTGCATCATTCAAAAACACGGAAAAAACATTCATGCTACCTTTCACAGGATTCGCAGTATGCATTCTCAATCTGCATGCAGCGGATCTTTTTTTGTCCTAAAAGATTGCAATACTTGCCAGATTATCATGCTTTTCACAGATTTGCCCCAAATTTGGCTTTGCATATTTATGCATTATTTTCTGCATATCTATGCATTTTTCTCTTGACTTTTCCGTTTTTATGCAGTACATTCCCTTATGTCATATGCAAGGAGGTTTGCTGACATGAAGAAAGAAGACATCAAAAAGATCGTACTTGCCTACTCCGGCGGTTTGGATACTTCGATCATTATTCCCTGGCTGAAGGAAAACTATAACAATCCCGAAATCATTGCCGTTTCCGGAAACGTCGGCCAGGCAGATGAACTGGAAGGGCTGGAGGAAAAAGCCCTGAAAACCGGTGCATCGAAACTGTATGTGCTGGACCTGACCGACACCTATGTGGAGGATTTCATCATTCCTACCATGAAGGCCGGCGCCATTTATGAGGAGTATCTGCTCGGCACAAGCACAGCACGTCCGTGCATCGCCAAGGGGCTGGTAGAAATAGCCCTCAAGGAAAATGCGGATGCAATATGCCATGGCTGCACAGGGAAAGGAAATGATCAGGTCCGCTTTGAGCTGGCCATCAAGCATTTTGCCCCTACCATGCCGATCATTGCACCCTGGCGTGAATGGACCATCAAGTCCAGGGACGAAGAAATCGATTATGCTGAAGCGCATCATGTGCCGCTGAAAATCAACCGCGAAACCAATTACTCCAAGGATAAGAACATCTGGCATCTTTCCCACGAAGGCCTTGATCTGGAAGACACCGGAAATGAACCTCAGTATGAAAAGCCCGGCTTCCTTGAAATGGGAGTATCCCCGCTTCAGGCACCGGATGAACCCACATACGTTGAGCTGGAGTTCAATCAGGGAACGCCTGTTGCACTCAATGGCGAAGCCATGAGTGCCAAGAACATTCTTCTCAAGCTCAACGAGCTCGGCGGAAAGAACGGAATCGGTATCCTTGACATCGTCGAAAACCGGCTTGTGGGCATGAAATGCCGTGGCGTCTACGAAACTCCTGGCGGCACAATCCTCTACAAGGCACATGAAGCGCTGGAGAGCATCTGCCTGGATAAAATGACCATGCACGAAAAGCAGAAGCTTGCAGTTACCTTCGCAGAACTCGTCTACAACGGACAGTGGTTTACCCCGCTGCGCGAAGCACTGAGCGCCTTTGTGGACAAGACCCAGGAACATGTCACCGGCAAAGTCCGCCTGAAGCTTTATAAGGGAAACATCATCAAGGCAGGACTCTGGAGTCCCTATTCTCTGTATTCTGAAGATATCGCTACCTTTGGTGAGAGCGATTACAACCAGAAAGACTCCGCCGGATTTATCAATCTCTTTGGCCTTCCCATTCAGGTACAGGCCATGGTCAACGCAAAAACAACCAAGTAAGACAAAGGAGAAACGCCTTATGAAAAAACTGTTTGCTGTTCTGCTTGCCCTGGCCCTGATGTTGTCCGCGGTCTCTGCCATGGCGGATACACTGACCATTGCCACCAGCCCTGATTTCCCTCCCTTCGAATACCTCGATCCTGCAGCAGGTGAAGCTCCTGTAGGTATTGAAATTGACATTCTGAACCTGATCTGTGAAAAACTGGGTATGGAACTTCAGATTGAACAGATGGATTTTGAAGCCGTCCTTCCGGGCGTTAAAGCCGGAAAGTTTGACCTTGGTGTGTCCGGTATATCTGTTACGGATCAGCGGAAAAAGAACGCTCTGTTCACTGACCCCTATTGTCTGGCAGCACAGGCGATTGTCGTTGTCGAAGGCAGTCCGATCACTTCCAAGGCTGACCTGGACGGAAAAAAGATTTCGGTACAGACCGGTACCACCGCTGAAACCTTCTGCATGAAGAACTTCTATGATGTTTCTCCCTTTGCCGCCAATGCAGACGCAGAACTCGCACTGGTCAACGGCAAGGTGGACGCCTGGGTCATTGATGACCTGACCGCTGCGGATATGGTAAAGGTATACAATGCAGAGCATGATGTGAAACTGGTGATCCTGGACGATGCCATGACAACAGAACCGTATGCCTTCGCCATGGCCAAGGGCCAGGAAGAACTGCAGAGCAAGCTGAATGAAGCCCTGCACGAGCTTCTTGACGCAGGTACCATTCAGGAAATCTTCGCCAAGTACGAAGCGCCCTATACCGCTCCTGAAGCAGCTGAATAATCCGGACAGTCTGGTTTATAACAGCGGGGCAGGCCAGCCATGACCTGCCTCGCTGTTTCCATCGTAAAAAAGGAGTGGATTTCTTGAACAGCTGGATCCTTAAACTGCAGGAAACGTTTATTGAAACCGGTTATGACCAGCTCATGCTCAAAGGCCTGAAGAATACTGTCATTCTCACTCTCGGTGCTCTGTGTATCGGAGTTTTCCTCGGCATGCTGATCGCCATTATAAAGAATTTTTCAGAAGGCGTGCCGGTACTGAAACCGTTTGCCGTCTTCTGTGATATTTATGTTACAGTCATCCGCGGAGTCCCGGTCGTGGTTCTTCTGCTGATTTTTTATTTCGTCATTCTTGCCAGCGCTGACGGGATCACGGTCGGGATTCTGGCATTCGGCATTAATTCCAGTGCCTATGTAGCAGAGCTGATCCGCTCCGGACTGAACGCCGTTGACCACGGGCAGACCGAAGCAGGCCGGAGTCTTGGCCTGTCCCGGTTCCAGACCATGCGCAGGATCGTGCTCCCTCAGGCCATGCGCTACATTCTTCCCGCCATTGGCAATGAAATGATCGCTTTGCTCAAGGAGACTTCCGTTGCCGGGTATGTTGCGGTCATTGACCTGACACGCGCCGGAAATCTGGTGCGAAACAATACCTATGATGCCATCAACCCGCTGCTCATTGTTGCAGTCACATACCTGATCATGGTTATCCTGCTCACACAGCTGCTAAAACTTATCGAGGGGAGGCTACGCAAGCATGATCACCGTTAAGAACCTGAAAAAACATTTCGGTGGTGCTGATGTACTCGCCGGCATTGATGTCACCATCAATAAGGGAGACGTCATCTGCGTGATCGGGCCTTCCGGATCGGGGAAGTCCACATTCCTCCGCTGTCTGAATCTTCTGGAAACACCAACCGGAGGAAGCATTATTTTTGAAGGAAATGAACTCACCGGAAAAAAGGTCAATCTGAACCTTCACCGCCAGAAAATGGGAATGGTTTTCCAGCAGTTCAATCTTTTCCCGCATATGTCCGTACTCGATAACCTGACCTGTGCACCTCTCATGCTGAAAAAGTGTTCCCGGGCGCAGGCGGAACAGAAAGCCATGGAACTGCTTGGCCGTGTTGGTCTCGCTGACCGTGCACGGGACTATCCGGGACAGCTTTCCGGCGGACAGAAGCAGCGCGTTGCCATCGTACGTGCACTGTGTATGGAACCGGATGTCATGCTCTTTGATGAACCCACAAGCGCGCTGGATCCGGAAATGGTCGGAGAAGTGCTCGATGTCATGAAACGTCTGGCCCAGGAAGGCATGACGATGGTTGTCGTCACGCATGAAATGGGCTTTGCACGAGAAGTATCCAACCGCGTACTGTTTCTGGATGAAGGCGTGATCCTGGAGGAAGGAACACCGGAACAGATCTTTTCCAATCCGCGCTCTGAACGTCTCCGCTCATTCCTTGCCAAAGTACTTTAACAGGAGGATCCGTCATGTCACTGAAGGGAAAAAGCTTTCTTACGCTTCTTGATTTCACGCCCGAAGAGATTATGCATCTTCTGGATCTGGCTGCATCCCTGAAAGCCCAGAAGAAGCAGGGCATCAGTCATCGTTTATGTGAAGGGAAAAATATAGCCCTGATCTTTGAAAAGACAAGTACGCGGACACGCTGCGCTTTCGAAGTCGCAGCCGCAGACCTTGGCATGCACCCGGTTTACCTGGATCCCTCCGGTTCACAGATCGGAAAAAAAGAATCCATTCCGGATACTGCGCGCGTGCTTGGCCGGATGTTTGACGGTATAGAATACCGCGGGTTTGAACAGAGTATAGTCGAAGACCTTGACCGGTATTCCGGAGTGCCTGTATGGAACGGGCTTACCAATGAATACCATCCGACCCAGGTACTGGCAGACATGCTGACCATCCGCGAACACTTTGGCAGTCTGAAGGGACGCAAGCTTGTGTTCCTCGGTGATGCCCGCTATAACATGGCATCCTCTCTCATGATTGGCTGTGCCAAGCTTGGCATGCACTTTGTTGCCTGTGCACCTAAGGCTTACCAGCCTGGTGACGCACTGGTTCAAACATGCAACCGGATCGCCAGTGAAACCGGTGCAAAGATTGAGCTTTCCTCAGACCTGTCTTCTGTCAGCGGCGCTGATGTACTCTATACCGATGTCTGGGTTTCCATGGGTGAACCCGATGCCGTATGGCAGGAACGTATTGAGGCATTGCTGCCATACCAGGTCAACAGCGCCCTCATGCAGACAGCCGGGCCTCAGTGCCGCTTCATGCATTGTCTGCCGGCATTTCACGACCTGAAAACAACCATTGGCCGGGATATTCATGCGCGATTCCACATTGATGCCATGGAAGTCACGGACGAAGTGTTTGAATCCCCGGCTTCCATTGTGTTCGATGAAGCAGAAAACCGGATGCACACCATCAAGGCCGTCATGGCTGCTACATTAACAGGAGTGTGAACGGCGTGGCATATCTAGTCCTTGCCAACGGTGATATCTATGAAGGAATCTCCATCGGTGAACCGTCCGATGCTGTCGGTGAGCTTGTCTTCACGACCGGTATGGTAGGGTACCTGGAAACACTGACGGATCCCAGCTATGCCGGTCAGATTGTCATTCAGACTTTTCCCATGATCGGAAATTACGGTGTCATTCCGGAGGATTTTGAGGGAAAGACGGCTCTGAAAGGATACATTGTACGCGAGCTCTGTGATGCACCGTCCAATTTCCGTTCTGCAGGCACCTTACAATCCTTTCTGGAAGAGCATCATATACCCGGCATCTGCGGTATCGATACGCGGCATCTGACCCGAACCATCCGTGAATACGGAGTCATGAATGCTCTGATCTGCCAGTCTGTGCCTGAAGACCTTTCATGTCTTCAGAATTACCGGGTTCAGGGGGTTGTAGAAAAGGTTACCCGCCATTCTCCAGCAGTCTATCCTGCAATCGGAGAAATCCGGTACCGAGTTGTTCTTATAGATTATGGCGCCAAAATGAACATCATCCGTTCGCTTCAGAACCGTGGTTGTGAAGTGGCTGTCCTTCCGGCAACAACCAGCGCGGCTCAGGTCCTCGCACTGAATCCTGACGGAATCATGCTATCCAACGGTCCCGGTGATCCGGAAGAGAATCAGTTTGCGATCCGGCAGATCCGGCAGCTGATCGGAAAAGTGCCTGTTTTTGGCATCTGTCTCGGGCATCAGCTCACAGCGCTGGCTATGGGTGGCAAAACCATCAAACTGCATTATGGTCACCGCGGAGCTAACCAGCCTGTCAAGGAAATACAGACTGGCCGTACGTTCATCACCAGTCAGAATCACGGTTATGCTGTTGTTTCCGAAAGCCTTGCCGGAATTGGCCTGGAAACTTTCCGAAATGCCAACGATGGCAGCTGTGAAGGGATGCTATACCCCGGAAAGCAGTGCATGACTGTGCAGTTTCATCCGGAAGCCTGTTCCGGACCGCAGGACACTGGATTCCTTTTTGACCGCTTTCTTCAGATGATGGGGAGGTGATACGCTTGCCTAAGGATCATACCATTCGAAAAGTTCTGGTTATTGGCTCAGGTCCGATCGTCATCGGGCAGGCGGCTGAGTTCGATTATGCCGGAGCTCAGGCCTGCCGTGTTCTCCGTGAAGAAGGCATTAATGTCGTTCTGGTCAACTCCAATCCTGCCACCATTATGACGGATAAGCATCTGGCAGATGAGATCTATCTGGAACCTCTGAACGTAACAACACTGACAAGAATCCTGGAACATGAGCGTCCAGATGGTCTGCTCGCGGGTCTTGGCGGACAAACCGCACTCACACTGGCCATGCAATTGTCGCGCAGCGGTGTACTCAACCGTCTTGGCATACGGCTTCTTGGATCCGATATGGACGCCATAGATAAGGCAGAAGACCGTGAGCTGTTCCGTAATACCATGCAGGCCATTGGCCAGCCTGTTGTTCCTTCCGAGATTGCAACCAGTCTGACTGGAGCCCTGCTTGCCGCTGAGCATATCGGATACCCTGTAATTGTTCGCCCTGCATTTACGCTGGGCGGCAGTGGTGGCGGGATTGCCAGCAATGCAGAAGAAATGCAGACGATTGCACAGGCAGGTCTCGACGCCTCGCCTATAACACAGATTCTGGTAGAAAAAAGCATTGCCGGGTGGAAAGAAATCGAGTTTGAAACCATGCGGGACGCCGCAGGGAATGTAATCGCTGTATGCTCCATGGAAAACATGGATCCTGTCGGAATCCACACAGGCGATTCCATTGTCGTTGCACCGGCTCTCACACTCTCAGATAAAGAATATCAGATGCTTCGCACGGCATCCCTTGACATGATCAGTGCACTGGGGATTGTCGGCGGATGTAACTGTCAGTTTGCGCTGAATCCTGATAGTTTTGAGTATGCTGTTATCGAAGTCAATCCCCGGGTTTCCAGGTCGTCTGCCCTTGCCTCAAAGGCTACCGGGTATCCTATTGCCAAAATTACAACACGGATTGCTCTGGGGTATACCCTTGATGAGATCCTGAACGATATCACCAAGAAGACCTGTGCATGCTTTGAACCCACTCTGGATTATGTTGTCGTCAAGCTTCCCAAATGGCCATTTGACAAGTTTGCCAATGCATCCCGCAGACTGGGCACCCAGATGAAGGCCACCGGCGAAGTCATGGCCATAGGCCAGTGTTTTGAAGAAGCCCTGATGAAAGCCGTACGTGGTGCTGAGATCGGACTGGATACGCTGCATGCAGCACCGCTTACCGACGCGCCGATCAAAGAGCGGCTCATGACACAGGATGATCACCGGCTCTTTACGGTTTTTGAAGCACTGGAAAACGGCTGGACTGTCGAATGCATTCATCAGGCCACAAAAATTGATCCCTTCTTCCTCAATAAGCTGCTGAACCTTGTCAGACTTGAGGCGCGCCTGAAAAAAGAGGACATAAGCGACGCACTGTATCTCGAAGCCAAACGCAAGGGATATACCGATGCAGCCATCCGGAGAATCAGTGAAAAAAACGACTGGCCTGCCCGCAGTCTGAGCTATAAAATGGTCGACACCTGCGGTGGAGAGTTTGACGCAGCCACTCCATACTTTTATTCATCAGCTGATACCATATGCGAAGCACGAAGCTTTCCCCGCTCCGGAAAACCCGTCATTATGGTACTTGGTTCCGGGCCGATCCGTATCGGTCAGGGAATTGAGTTCGATTATTCTTCTGTGCACTGTGTATGGACACTCCAGGAAATGGGGTATGATGTCGTCATAGTCAATAATAACCCGGAAACTGTATCCACAGACTATGACACGGCTGACCGTCTCTACTTTGAACCACTTTGTCCTGAAGACGTCATGCATATTATTGCCGTTGAACAGCCCATAGGCGTCGTGGTAGCGTTTGGTGGGCAGACCGCCATCAAACTGACGCAGTATCTGGACAGACACGGCATCCGTATCCTTGGGACTTCTGCTGATTCCATTGACATGGCAGAAGATCGCAGCCGGTTTGATACACTTCTGGAGAGTTTCGGCATCTCCCGCCCGCGGGGGACAGCTGTCCAGTCCATGGAAGAAGCGGTCCAGGCAGCCGAAATGCTCGGGTATCCTGTACTTTTGCGGCCTTCTTATGTCATCGGCGGTCAGAACATGACCATCGTGCATACACGCGAACAGACGATGGATTACATGACCAGAATTCTGAGCGGCGGAATTGACAACCCTGTGCTGATTGATAAATACATGCCCGGGATTGAACTGGAAGTTGACGTCATTTCAGACGGAAAAGATGTCCTGATTCCCGGAATCATGGAGCACATTGAGCGTGCCGGTGTACACAGCGGGGATTCCATTGCCGTTTACCCGCCTTATAACCTGACGGATCCGTTCCTCCAGAAGATCTGTGACTGCTCCCGGAAACTGGCCCTTGCCCTGGGAACTCAGGGACTGGTGAATATTCAGTATCTGATCTTTGATAATGAGCTATACGTAATCGAAGTCAATCCACGCGCATCCCGCACCGTCCCCTATATATCCAAGGTAACAGGGGTTCCCATGGTTGACCTGGCCAGCCGTGTCATGCTCGGTGAGAAACTTGCAGACCAGGGATATGGCACAGGTCTGTACCGCACACCACCCTATGTTGCTGTCAAGGTGCCGGTGTTCTCCTTTGAAAAACTGAATGATGCCAATTCCATACTCGGTCCGGAAATGAAATCCACAGGTGAAGTTCTCGGTCTTGGGAAAAACATGGCTGAAGCCCTGTTTAAAGGGCTCCTGGCTGCCGGCTTTACCGTACCCGAGCGACATGCACCCGGTCAGTGTGGGGTTCTGATTTCCGTTGAAGAGAATGATTATCAGGAAATCATCTCCCTTGCAAAACGATTTTATGATCTCGGACTCAAACTGTATGCCACAAGCGGAACCGCTGATGCCATTGCTCAGCTTGGCATACCGGTAGAAAGTGTTCCGAACGCCACCGAAAGCCTCGTACTGTATCAGCTGATGAACACCGGAAAGCTTTCCTATATAGTCTATACAGGTGCTGTGAAGGATACGACTGTCGGTGATTATACGCTGTTGCACAGGCATGCCATGCAGCTCGGTATTCCCTGTCTGACTTCCGTGGATACCGCAGGCGCACTTGCTCAGATCATAGAAAGCCGGTACACACTTGCCAATACTGAATTGGTTGACATTAATCATCTCCGGCCATGGAGACAGAAAATCCGGTTTGCCAAGATGCATGGTTGCGGGAATGATTACATATTCGTTGAGAACTTTGACGGAAGCCTGACCTGTCCCGAATCGCTCTGTGTCAGTCTCTGTACACCACATTATGGCATTGGTGGAGACGGGATTGTACTGATCGAGCGTTCCCGGGTTGCAGACGCCAGCATGCGTTCCTTCAATCAGGACGGAAGCGAAGGCAGAATGGCCGGGAACAGTATCCGCTGTGTCGCCAAATACCTGTATGACAACGGGTATATTCATTCAGAGTATATGACCATTGAAACCGCCAGTGGCATTTATCCGCTGCATCTATACCTGCGTGACGGTCGTGTCAGCTCTGTCTCTGTGAGTATGGGTCAAGCCACGCTTATGCCCCGGCTCGATGGCCAGACACGCACATCCGGGAATGTCTGTGAAACACTTGAGCTTGCCGGACAAAGCTGGCAGATCACACGAGTCGATACAGGAAACCCGCATTGCGTTATCTTCTGTGATTCTATTGATGCTCTGGACCTGGAAAGCATCGGCCCGCAGTTCGAATATGCATCAGTATTTCCCGACCGGATCAACACGGAATTTGTCCGCGTCGTCAACCGCAACACACTGCGCCTGCGTGTTTGGGAACGAGGTAACGGTGAAACGCTTGCCTGTGGTACCGGCGCCTGTGCTGCAGTGGTAGCTGCCGTACAGAACGGCTATTGCGCGGCAGATGAAGATATAACCGTAAAACTGCTTGGTGGCGATCTGGTGGTACGCTACACCGAATCAAACCAGCAGATCACGCTTACCGGGCCTGCCGTACTCGTCTATGAAGGTACTTTTGATTATTAATCCCTCTGCCGCGTGTTCATTCATGCGGCAGAGATTTTTACTTTATGGACTTTATACCTTTGTCATCCCTGATAGGCAACCTTACCATGGCATGGTATAATGTCCGGGATGCTGTGCCTGACAGACTGCTGAACCGAGGTGATTGTTTATGCCATCAGGAAAGAGCACGACCGCCCGTGACATGACACACGGATCCATCATCAAGCAGATTATCCTGTTCTCACTTCCCCTGATGCTAGGCAATATATTCCAGATGCTCTACAACACAGTCGATTCCATTGTAGTCGGAAACTATGTCAGCAAGCAGGCACTTGCAGCTGTCGGTTCAACTACAGTGATTGTGAATATCCTTGTGTTTTTTTTCAATGGTTTTTCTGTTGGTGCCGGTGTGGTTATCGGACATCATTTCGGTGCCCGGGACCTGAAAAAGCTGCATGATACTGTCGAAACCACCATGACAGCTACTTTCGTTTGCTGTATTCTTTTTACTGTCATTGGTACACTCGGAGTAAAACCCATGCTTCGGTTCATGGACACACCAGAAGATGTTTTCGAAGACGCTACAACATATCTTACTATATATTTTCTTGGTCTCTCCGGCCTTTTGATTTATAATATGGGAAGCGGGATTCTGCGGGCTGTAGGCGATACAACCAGACCCCTGATGTTCCTGATACTGACCAGTGTCATGAACATTCTTCTGGATCTGTTTTTCGTTCTCGTTATCAGGGCAGGCATTGCGGGCGTTGCCATCGCAACCATTCTGTCCCAGTTCATTTCTGCCATCCTGATTCTGGGCCTGTTAACACGCACCAACGATATTTATCGTCTGGTGTGGTCAGATCTTCACCTGGATCCTGCCATACTCAGACAAATCCTTTCTGTCGGTCTTCCGGCAGGCATTCAGTCTGTGATTACCGCCTTCTCCAATGTGTTCGTCCAGTCCTATATCAACGCTTTTGGCTCCGACTGTATGGCCGGCTGGAGCTGTTATAACAAGCTTGATCAGTTTATCATGCTGCCTATGCAAAGCATGGCCATGGCTGCTACCACCTTCGTAAGCCAGAACATGGGAGCAAAACAGGAACAGCGGGCAAATCGCGGAACACTGATGACCGTCGGGCTGTCCCTTCTTGTCACAGGCCTGATTGCCACTGCTCTGTTTGTCTTTGCCGAGCCGGCAGTAGGACTCTTCACCGCTGAAGACTCTGTCATCACCTTCGGTGCCCTGTTTCTTCATACCAATGTCTTTTTTCTGCTGTTTAACTGCATCAATCATGTGCTTGCCGGTGCCCTGCGCGGACGCGGGGATTCACGTGGTCCTATGCTGATCATGATTCTTTCATTTGTTGTTATCCGTCAGATTTATCTGTTTCTGGTCACCCGCTTCGTCGCCAATGTCCCCAAGCTTGTCGGATTCGGATATCCAGTCGGATGGACCTGCTGTTGCATTCTGGAAGTGCTTTACTTTTTTCTTCACTGGTATCGTCCAAGGTCACAAACCAAGTCATCTTTATAAGGAGTGATATTATGTCTACAATTTATCTGATCGGTGATTCCACTGTCGATGATAACACCCCGCCTTTCCGCGGATGGGGGTTCGCTCTCCCAAGTTTTGTCCGGGAAGGAGTCCGTGTCTGTAATCATGCGCTTAGCGGTTGTTCAACACGTTCTTTCTGGGAACAGAATCTGTTTGCCCCGGTGTATGAAGCAATGCAACCCGGCGATCTTCTCATGATCCAGTTCGGGCACAACGATGAAAAGAACGATGAGCGTCATACTGACCCTCATACAACCTACACGCAGAATCTGCAGCGGTACTGCCGTATGGCTCAGGAAAAAGGTGCCCAGCCCATTCTGGTTACACCGCTGGAGCGTCGCTTCTTCATGGGAGACACGGATCCGATGTATACACATGGCGAATATCCTCTGGCTGTCCGTACACTGGCTGCCAGCTGTGGAATTCCGCTCTGTGATCTGAGCCAGGACAGCCGGGAGCTGTACCATCGACTGGGTAAGGCAGAAACTGCCAAGCTGTTCGTACAGCTTGCACCAGGTGAACATCCCGATTTTCCGGACGGCCATGATGATTTTACACACCTGAATGAATATGGTGCCCGGGTTATTGCAGAACTTGTTGTCGGAGAAATGCAGCAGTTACCCGAATGCAGGGATTTTGTTGTGCCAAAAAACAACTGATTACTGCCAGAGCCCGGAATCGTACCGGCCTGGTTTATTGAAAGGAGAAATGTTCTATGGCAAATCGTATTGTCCTCAATGGCATCTCATATCATGGGAAAGGAGCCATTGAAAACATCGTACCGGAACTGAAAAGCCGCGGAAAGTGCAAAGTACTGGTCTGCACAGATGAAAGTCTGCTGAAGTTCGGCGTTGCACAGAAGGTCACCACCCTGCTGGACGCTGCAGGCATTCCTTATAGTATCTTCAGTGACGTCAAACCCAATCCAACCATTGAAAATGTACAGAGCGGTGTCAAGGCATTTCATGATGCCCAGGCAGACAGCATTATCGCCATTGGTGGCGGCAGTGCCATGGATACAGCAAAAGCTGTCGGTATTATTGTTACAAATCCCGAGTTTGCGGATGTCCGCTCTCTTGAAGGCGTAGCTCCGACTAAGAATCATGCAGTGTTTACCATCGCAGTTGCCACCACTGCCGGCACCGCAGCTGAAGTTACCATTAATTATGTAATCACCGACGTGGAAAAGAAGCGCAAGTTTGTATGCGTGGACACAAACGATATTCCCGAAATTGCTGTCGTTGACCCCGATATGATGGCCAGTATGCCTAAGGGGCTGACAGCTTCCACGGGTATGGACGCTCTGACTCATGCCATCGAAGGTTATATCACCAAAGGTGCCTGCGCCATCTCTGACATGTTCCATCTTGAAGCGATCCGACTGATCAGCCACAGCCTGCGTGATGCTGTTGCAGGTACCGACGAAGGCCGGGAAGGCATGGCTCTTGGTCAGTATATAGCCGGAATGGGCTTCAGCAATGTCGGGCTTGGAATCGTACATTCCATGGCGCACGGACTGAGCGCTTTATACGACACCCCCCACGGTGTTGCCTGCGCGATTCTGCTTCCTCTTGGCCTTGAGTATAATGCACCTGTTGCCGGAAAACGATATCGTGCCATTGGCAAAGCCATGGGCGTAGACGGAATTGATATGATGGACGATGAAAGTGCAGCCTGTGCAACCATTGCTGCAGTTAAGAAGCTTTCTTCGGATGTTGGCATACCTGCAGACCTCAAGGGAATCCTGAAAGACGAGGATGTAGACTTCCTGTCTGAAAGCGCTTATGCTGATGCGTGCCGTCCCGGAAATCCACGCGAGACCAGTGTGGAAGAAATCAAAGCACTGTACCGTAGCATGCTGTAATCCTCAGATACTGAAAAACAGGCAGGGAATTATGTCTCTGCCTGTTTTTCAGTACTCAATTCCTTCTCTGGCATCCACACCTTTGGCATAAGGATGTCTGACGCACTGAATATCCGAAACGTAATCCGCAAGCTGAATCATAGCCTTGGGTGCTTTCTGGCCGGTTACAACAACTTCCCCGTATTTCATAGCCTCCCGGACAAGCTCCATTCCAGCCTCTTCATTGACGCAGCCAATGGATATCGCCTCTGCCAGCTCATCCAGAAGGATCATATCCGGTTGCAGCATGCTCAACGCTTCCTGAATCCCTTCGATCTCCTGCCTGACAAGCTTCCGTGTTTTTTCCTGTTCGGTAACGCTCATCCGGCTATAAAATCCCTGCACATCACCGCTTACCCAGATCGTTGCATTCCGGAACTGTGACAACGCTTCCAGTTCGCCGCTGGTACCATCCTTTAAAAACTGGCAGACCAGCACTTTCTTGCCATGGCCGAGCATCCTCAATGCCAGGCCCAGTGCAGCCGTTGTTTTTCCTTTTCCTCCACCCGTATATATATGAAGCATCCCTATTCCCCCTGATGACGTCTTTGTCCGAGCCGTACCGCCGTATCTTCCATCAGCAGTTCCTGTTGAAGCTGGTTACCTGACCAGTTTCCATTGTGCTCGGTTAAGACAGCTTTCAGTCTTACCGGCTCAAACCCTTTACGGAATCCATCAAGAATCGCATTCAGCTGATAGGATGAAAGCCCGCAAAATACCAGCATCTCCGTATCAAATGATGCTTCCGTACAGACAGTTTCAGTCGTCTTACCCTCAAGCACGTCCAGGATCGTCATCGCAAAACAGGCTGGCGAAACAAGGCGCATCTCCACCCCGTTCTGCCTGCAAAGCAGGTTCAGTCGCCGAAACCTCTCCCCCTGAATATTGTATGCAAGCATAACAGCTTTCGTGTTCAACACCCCGTTTCATGTTCTTCGTGCCTGTTCTGACCTGAGTATCTTATCATATCCATACCCTGCCAGCAACGGATATCCCGTTATATGCGCCATGTACCAATCTCTGCATATTATTGTTCCGCTTTTTTCATTCTGCTATAATTTCCTGATGATCAGGGTGTTTCCATCAGGGCCCCTGTTCATGCAGCAGACCAGTGTCCGAACGCCTGGCAATCACTTCGGTGCGCCAGGCACTGACCCGGAATCTGTCTGTGCATACTCAGGTTTCACGCATTACCATGAGGAGGTCTTCATGTCGGATTATCAGTCTCCGCGGAGAAGAAATATATCACATGACGAGGAGCCTACACAGGATTTTCCTGTTCCGGATTTGCAGGAATCCGGAGTCAGTCCGTCTCCTGGCAGCAGCTTCCCGGAAGAAACGGGATCAGAATCACCTGACTGGGCAGACGAAACCGGCTTTCCTCAGGACGAAGATGTCGATTGGGGTGACCAGCCGGTTCTGATTGATGACGCAGAACATCAGCCGCACAGCATTCTGAAGCCATCCGTCAGGAAACCGAACTTTATCATTTCCACAGCCGTAAATGTCATACGGATTCTGTGTGTCTTGGTCCTGCTTGCAGGAATCGCATGCATTGGCATTGTAGCAGGGATTGCCAAGGGATATGTGGATACGGCACCCACACTGAACCTTGCCGCTCTTGATGATCAGGCTCAGACAAGCTTCATATATGATGCGCAGGGAAATCTGATCACAGAGTATAAAGGCACAGAAAACCGTGTCATGGTCTCCATCGCAGCCATGCCCCGGTATCTTCAGCAGGCATTTGTCGCGGTAGAGGATGCCCGGTTCTACACGCACAATGGTGTAGACCTGAAACGCATTGCCGGTGCCTTCCTGTCCAATCTTTCATCCACTTCAACCCAGGGTGGTTCGACCATAACCCAGCAGCTGATCAAGAATACTCTGCTTTCCAATGAGCAAAGTTACAAGCGAAAAATACAGGAAGCATACTTGGCAATTCAGCTTGAACAGACTTACACCAAAGACCAGATTCTGGAAAGCTATCTGAACACCATTTATCTGGGTGAAAGCTATTACGGTGTCCAGGTTGCCGCTCAGGGATATTTCGGCAAATCGCTCGGGGAACTTACCCTGCGGGAATGTGCCATGCTCGCAGGCGTTACCAACAGTCCGTACTATTATAACCCTCGGCGGAATTTTTACCTGCGTGCCAAGGAAGGTGTTGATTATCCCGCCATCACCAATAACCGAACAAATTATGTACTGCGCTGCATGTATGAAAACCAGTTTATTTCCTATGAACAGTATCAGTCCGCACTGGATACATCCACAGCACATGTGCTTGAACACGATCCCAGCAGCGAAAGCAATATGTATGCATATCCACATTATGTGGAATATGCAATCACCGAGCTGATCGATATTCTTCTGGAAATCCACGGGCTGGAAGATACCAGCGCCAACCGTTACGCCATGGAAAACGAACTGCGGACCGGTGGTTACAGGATTCAGCTTGCCATTGATACACAGGTACAGACTACACTTGAGAAAACCATCTCAGAATGGACCAAGTACCCAGCTCTGAGGGATCCTTCCGATAAAACCTACCGTGCACGCAATGCAGACGGAACCTATGAGGAGGTCATTCAACCGCAGGCTGCTGCAGCCATACTGGATTACCGTACAGGTGAAATCAAGGCAATTGTGGGCTCCCGGGATGTTCCCACCGCAAGGAAGACCCTGAACCGTGCCACCAGCATGAAGATGCCTGTTGGTTCATCCATCAAACCTTTAACTGTATACGCGCCTGCACTCGAGCACGGCGCCAGCCCTGCAAGCATCACCTTTAACATGCCTCTTCCGGTCGCCGGATGGAAAGACAGCAAAGGGAATGATACCTGGCCTAAAAACTATGGCGGCGGTGGCTATACCGGACCCATCACCCTGCGTGAGTCCATGCGGCGAAGTTATAACACAGGCGCTGCGCAAACCATGATGTCCATGGTTGGTGTCGATAATGCAGTGCAGTTTCTGAAAAGTATGGGCATAGATGAGGACCATATTGATGCAACACCTTTCGGTGTCACGCTTGGCTCCAGCGGGATCACGCCCCTGCAGATGACCATTGCCTATGGTGTGCTCGCCAATGGCGGTGTTTATCAGCAGCCGATATCGGTACTTGGCATTTCAGACAGCGAAGGCCGTGTCGTCTGGGACGGCCATGCGCACCAGGACCGTCATCGTGTCTTTTCCTCTTCTACCAGTTATATGATCGTAGACATGCTGAAAACCGCAGTTGCATCCGGTACCGGCACCAGTGCCAAAATATCCGGCCAGACCGTTGCAGGAAAGACTGGCACCAATTCAGACCAGAAAGGTGTCTTTTTTGCCGGCATGACCGGTTACTACTCCTCCGCACTCTGGATCGGCCACGACAACTATAAAGCTCTGGCATCCAAGTCAACCGGAAGCAATGGTGCAGCTCCTCTGTGGCAGAGTTATATGAGCAAAATTCACACTGCTAAAGGTCTTTCCAATCGGGATATTCTCGAAGGCGATCCAAGTGAATATGGATTGCTCAGGATCACAACCTGTGCAGTCTCCGGTCAGCTGGCAACAGAAGCATGCTATCAGGACTCCATGGGTTATGGGGTTGTGACAGACTACTGGGCACAGGGCACACAGCCCACGGTATACTGCCAGTTGCATACTACACAGAATTACTGTGCTGAGAGTGGTATGCTCGCCTCCGAGTATTGTCCGTCTGTCATTACAAGGAGCGGTATTACCCTGCCTGCCGGGCATCCTTTAAGTACCTTTATCGGCTCACAGTACGAAAGCGTACTGACCGAGTATCTCGGTGCACAGTCCGCATCTGCCGCATCAGTCTGTACCATGCACACGGCCTGGAACATGACAACCGAGTCCCCTTATGCAGACCCCTTCACACCGGATTCATCCGTCTCACCCTATTCGGAACAGCCTGAGCCCGGATTCTCACCGGATGCACCGTATTCTTCTACAGATACACCAAACACATCCGTCTCTGTTCCTTCCAATGCTGTACTGATCGCTGACGCACTTCAGCTGCTGTCTCAGGGCCAGTCGATGCTCTCCGGCATGGATCCATCTGCTGCTGCATACAGCTCACTTGCTTCAGCCATTGCCACACTTCAGACTGCAATTCAGAGTAACGCCTCCCAGGACGCCCTGGTTTCAGGCATGAATCAGTTGTCCCAGATCATGGCAACTTTCTATTAACAATGGATATACAGACTTTATTCCTAACGCTTCAGGCGCTCCGTCTTCCAATCCAAACTGACGAGCATGAGCTGCACCGGACAGTTCAGGAATTTCTTACATCGCGCGGCATCACATATGAGCATGAATGCACGATTGCACCCCATTGCAGGATTGATTTCCTGATCGGAACCATCGGACTGGAAATCAAGCGTGGATACCCGCAGAAAGCTTCTGTCATGAATCAGCTTTCCCGATATGCGGCATGTACACAGATCAGTGGACTGATTCTTATGTCAGAGCATACTCTGAGACTTCCGGCTTTCCTGAACGGAAAACCGCTTTATCAGCTGAGCCTTGCCCGGCTCTGGGGGATTGCCTTATGATCTCTGACCCATCGTTTTCCTGGGAAGACCCGGAAGCTTTTCTGCTCCCCGAGTCTGCACCGGCTGTTTCTGTCCGTGCTCCAGACACAGAAAAAATGGCATCTCACCTTTCGCTGGAAGATGAGCGTCTGCTGCCACCATACCTGCGGGAAAATGAGCCTGCTCCTCAGCAGCATACCTACGGAACACTTTCCCTGAACCGGAAAAGCCGATGCTGGGTAGTCAAAGGCGATCCTTCCGTGACGGAAATGTGCAAACGTCTCTTTCCCGGCTCCGTGGGAAGCAAACGTGGAGAAGCCCGATTCTCCCTTCACAGGCGCTCCATAGAAGATCTCTGCTGGTTAATGATGCGGTTTCCGCTCACTGTTCGCATGGCAGATCTGACAGTATGGAACGAAGCCGTTGCCAAAGCACGTGCCCACGCAAAAATACTGGCAGTCCGGGAACAGAGCGCATTGCCATCAACACCGTCCAAGAGTGATTTCTGTGGTGAACTGATGGATTTCCAGAAAGAAGGGTTTTCCTTTCTTCTGTTGCACGACCGGTGTCTGCTCGCTGATGAGATGGGGCTTGGAAAAACCGTCCAGGCCATCGCATGCATTGCTGAAGTCAAAAGTTTTCCGGTACTCGTCGTACCGCCACCTCATCTGGTGCTGAACTGGGAACACGAACTCCTGCGATTTCTCCGTATTCACGGCACAACGCCCCGTATCCATATCATTCATGGGCTGGCACCATACCCACTCCCCGAAGCCGACGTGTATATCATGCACTATCTGCTTCTGCGGGGATGGAAAAAGGTAATTCCGGCCCTGCCGTTCCGTGTGCTTATTCTTGATGAAGTTCAGGAACTCCGGCACAGTGGTACAGAGAAGTATTCCGCCGCCAGTCTTCTTTCAGATCATTGTGACCGTGTCATTGGTCTGAGCGGAACACCGATCTATAATGAAGGAGGAGAAATCTGGAACGTCATCAATATACTGGACTTCCAGTTTCTCGGAAGCTGGGAAAGCTTCTCCAGAGAATGGTGCACCGGATACGGCAACCGTATTGTAGCAAAGCCGGATATCCTGGGCAGTTATCTGAAGCGGGAAGGCCTCATGTTACGCAGGACTAAAGCAGATGTGCTCAGTGAGCTGCCACCGAAACGCAGGCTCGTCCAGACGCTTGACTGGAATGATGCCATGTACAGGAAACTCATGGAGCCGGTTATTCCGCTCCTGTACCAGTGGAAGAATCCCTCTGAACTCACTGCGGGTCAGCGTTCTCTTCTTGAGCAGAGTATATCCCAGCAGGCACGTCAAGCTACCGGTATTGCAAAAGCGCCCTTTGTCTGTCAGTTTGTCCGTGCCATGCTGGAAGGTGGTGAGCGTGTTCTTCTTTTTGCACATCATCACGCCGTCTTTGATCTCTATATGAAAGAACTGGCTGCTTATCATCCCGGCATGATCACCGGCCGCGAAACCATTCAGGAAAAAGCAGCTGCTGCCGATCGTTTTCTTCAGGATCAGACACGTTTGCTCTGCATTTCCCTGCGCTCGGCCAGTGGCCTGAACCTGCAGCATGCCACCTGCGTCGTTTTTGGTGAGCTTGACTGGTCTCCTGCCGTCCATGCGCAGGCTGAAGACCGTGCACACCGGATCGGTCAGACAGACTCACTGCTGTGCTACTATCTGGTTTCACCCGGTGGATCTGATGCCCTGATGCAGGAAGCACTTGGCCTCAAAGTCAGTCAGTTTATCAGTCTGATGGGCGATGTTCCCCTGTCTCAGGAGCAGGTCATGGAGAATGCAAGCTATGCCCGCAGGCATGTACAGGAACTCATCAGTATGCTGCCGGAATCCGGGTCCTAAAAACCGCACTGCAATGTATCTCTGCAGTGCGGTTGTCTGTTCTTTGGATGTCCTTTGCTTTATCGCAGTGATTAGACTGTCTGTTTTTTCAGCATTACCGTTTCCATAACGCCAGGTCTCAGGCAGCATATCTTACCCGGATACTTGGCATCCAGATAATCCTCGAATGCATCCGGATCACCCGGGTTGTCCGCAAACATATCCCAGTGGCCCGGAATCACCGCACCAGGCTCAAGCTCGCCCGCCAGGTCCGCAGCTTCCTGATATGTCATGTTTCCAATACAGTTTCTCCGGTAACGCACTCCATCCCTGCCATTGATCGGCAGGATTGCCAGATCCATCCTGCCTGCGGCCTGAAGTTTTGCCAGCATTCCTTCATACCGGAGTGTATCCCCGGCATGATAAACTCGCAGTCCGTTTCCCTCTATTATATACTGAAGGCATGGATACAACCCGGTCTCCGGATCCCGCGAAAGGAACTCATGCGCGGCAGCCAATGCATGAATGCGTACATCTTTCACACAGATGGTTTCGCCATCATTCATTCCAAGCAGTCGTTGCGATTCCAGACAGTCTTCCAGCAGGGATGCCGTATGCAATCTTGGATAGACAAAGACCGAACCAGGGCAGTTTTTGCCCCATATCTGCCAGGATTCATGATCTATATGATCCAGATGATTATGCGATCCCATAAAAACATCCACATTCCGGACAGCTTCTGCCGGGATCGGCGGTGCCGTCTGGCGCCTGGGATCAGGTCGTGCATAATAGTCAATGCACAGGACAGTTGCACCCATCTTCAGCCATAATCCCATCTGCCCGGCCCACCAGACTGCTGCAGTACCGTACGGTGTTTCTGTCTGCAGAATCTGCTGCATCCATTGGTCTGTCAACATGGACTCCCCTCCTGTTATCAGTCCTGTGCATGCATACGAAGTATGTTGACGCCGGCATCGCCGCCGTCAACAAAGCCAAGCCTCGGAGTCTCCGGAAGCGGTTCCTCAAAATACCTGAATCCGGTACCGCCAAACAAGGTCGCATCCAGAAATGCAGTTACAAAGTGTACATTGATATTGTTCAACCGATTTGTATCCCACACAGGGTCAGCCCAACGCTTATAAATCTCCCACGAGGCATTGCCTGCACACTCCGGTGCCGGATTGTTCGCCACATTATGTCCACAGGCAGTATAACTGACCAGAATCCGTTCACTGTTCGTGCATGATTCAAAGAATGACCGAACACTGGTATATCTGACTGTTTTATCTGCTGTTCCACAGAACCATAGTGTCGGAATCCGGATATCCTCAGTCCTGGCCGGATCAAACCAGAAAACAGCCGGAGCGAACAGTACGCATGCTTTGACCGCCGGATCCCCATGCCATTCTGGTTCATCCACAGCCTCCGCCAGTTCTTTCAGCTGTTCCTTCATTTCAGTTCCAACATGCGCACCTATTGTACGCAGAGCTCCATATCCGCCCATACTGAACCCAATCAATGCGACTTTCTCCAGATCCAGCATGTCCTTCAGGAACCCTTCAGCATTCCATGCACTGAGCTGTGATATTACAAAACGCTGGTCCAGCGTACGATGAATCCATGCACTTTCCATGGATCTCTGTGCCAGAAAATCCTCATACGTATTGTCCGTATGCCCGATTGAAACCACAACATATCCCTTACTCGAAAGATTTTCTGCCAGATTGCTCAGAAGCATTCTTGAGCCCGGGTATCCATGTGAGATCACCACCACCGGATGCTTTCCGGATTCCCGGTCCGCTTCCGGGGCCTGCAGACTTCTGCTCGCGAGCCTGAACGGCGTCAGATTTCCCAGATCAATCCGACCCATATAATCTGTAAACACAGCCGGTTGATCCTGTGCCGACGCAACAGCAGGATACCATACAGAGACCGTCAGCTTGCGGTCACAGTGCTTCCAGAGTCCCTGCTGCTTCCCTGAAGCCAGATCCAGCTGCCCCGGGTGTACCAGATCCAGTTCACGGTATCCTGTTGTTATATTGCCCCGTCTGGCCAGTTCAGGTGCACCAGGCAGCGCATCACCCGGTACAGTACCTACTGGATTACTGCTCTCCCATTGCTTCATGGCTCAGACTCCTTTCGTTTATGAATAGATCACTCTTCCCCGTGCATCCGGGATTCCACAATAGCGGTAGAAGAACGAGTTTACAATATCACACCATTCTCTGGCGTTTCTCACCTGCCTGGCCATCCGGTTCCGTGTTTCTTCTGCAACACGTTCCGGAAGAGACAGTTCTTCCAGCACCATCTGCATTGCTCTGGTCTGCTCACAGCCCAGGAAATGATCATCATAGATTCTTTGAATCAGTGTCCGTCCATCCTGCATGACATAAGTATAGGGAAGCCTGTGAAAAAACAGCAGCAGGCGCTCCGGACATGTATCCAGGTTCTCATATTTCCTGCAAAGTGCCTCCGGATACTGCCGTGTGTATCCGGTGCCGTTTATCGTTCGGTCTATGCCTGTTGCGTTCCGATCCGAACGATGGTATGTCCCCCATGCCTGATATTCATATCCCATCGGATTCGGTCCGTAATGCTGTGCAGGTGTAATCATCCAGTTCAGCCCCAGGGTTGCAGTATAGTTTTCATAAACTTCACGACTGTGCATCAGCAGTTTTGTCAGTTTCTGCTCCTGTTCCGCAGGCAAGGAAAAACTCAGGTGCACCCAGGTACGAATAACATGCTCCGGATCAGCCCCGGGATTCCATCCAAAGCGCCCGAAACCATAGAGGTTCACCGCTGCCATCGGGTGACCTGTAAGGAAAAATCCCCTTCCCAGGTTCCCTACGGCTGCCACAGCGCAAAGATTCTCTTCCGGGATCTCCTGCATGATTTCATGCCACATCGGATTCATGGCGTACAGGTCTATCTGCTGCCCGGTATACTCCTGTGCCAGCTGGACTTCCATGCAGAGGCGCGTGTGTTTCATGGCAAGGAGTAACGGCGAGACCGGTTCCCGTACCTGAAAATCAAAAGGCCCGTGTTTAACCTGCAGAATCACATTATCCGCGAACCGGCCATCCAGTGGCATGTATGTATCATATGCCGCCTTGGGCCGGTCTGTCATCACATCTCTCCAGTCCTGCTGGCAATTATACACAAACGCACGCCATACCAGAACTCCTCCATGCGGTGCCAGTGCTTCTGCAAGCATGTTCGCTCCATCTGCATGGTTTCTCCCATAGCTGAAGGGCCCGGGGCGATGTTCGCTGTCTGCTTTCACCAGAAAACCTGCAAGGTCCGGAATCTGTGCATAAACCATGTCGGCCCGTTTATGCCACCATGCCCGTACCTGTGGGTCGAGCGGATCCGCTGTTGCCAGGCCTTCACGGATTGGTTGCGAGAAATCAACGGAGAGCATCAGACGAATACCATACATTCTGAAGTTTCGTGCCAGCTCTGCCACAGCAGGCAACAGGTCTCCGATTAATTCCTGTGCAGGCTCCAGCACGTTGACATTGTTGATACACAGAACATTGATACCGCTGGACGCCAGCATTCTCGCGGTCTGCCACAGCATAGCTCTGTCATATTCCAGGTTACCATTCCGAAACCAGATCGACGGACCTGAATATCCACGTTCCACACTCCCGTCCAGATTATCCCAGCAGTTCATCATACGCAGCGCATACCTGGGACGCTGGACACCCGAGGGCAAATCATATCCGCAGGCCCTGCATTCCAGATACCTGAACACGCCCTGCAGAATTCCAGTGCGTCCTCCACGGATTCCGGATCCGGTAATTTCATAGGCTTCATCCATTTCCGGCTCTAAATACAGCTCTGGCACTTCATGGATTCCCAGTTTCACCGATCCCTGTCTCAGTTCCCATTTTGCTGCCTCTGCAGGGCTCGTAAAATCCGGTTCGCCGTTTACCGGTGCTGCGAGCCAGGCACGATCCGATTCCTGATTCAATGCTTTACCCTCCTTACAGATACATATCCGGCAAATATCCGGTCTCCTGCAGACCCGCATGCTTCATCAGCCTGATATGACAGAATGAATTCTTTTTCAGCGTGAACTCCAGTGTGATCCTGCCATCTTGCGCTGTCATACACTGACTCACTGTTTCAGGGCAGGCAGCGTTCTTCAGGAACCCAAGCTCTTCCTCTCGCAGATTCCTGGGCTGCCCCATGTCCAGCCATACCTTTAACGGGTTCCCGTGCGTTTCATCTATTCTCCTGCTCAGGACCGTTGCCTGGTTTTCCCATGGAAGTTCAATCCGTATGATTTCTGTTTCCTGCACCTCTTCGTCAGGATGCCAGAGTATCATTTCATATGATCCGTCTTCCCTGTGCAGGATCAGACTGCGACTGTCCCGGTGCACGCATTCACCTTCCAGGTTTGCAAAAAAGTGAAACGCCCACAGGCTCGGCTTGGGTATACAGCTAGCAGCCATAAGCCCAAAACCTCCATGGAACAAAGTTGCGGGTACACCCTGTTCTTCAAAAACATCCCCAAAAGTCCAGTAGCTGTAACTGTCTGCCACATCCCCGAGTTTTGAAAGCAGGCTGCACAGAATCACGGCATTCCTGCAGGTATCATGGATCGGACAGAACGGATTATAGCTGGTATTGAACTCTGTAATATAAATCGGCAGTCTTCTGTACTCTTCGAATTCTTCCATGACGCTCCGGGTTGCCCGGACCTCATCAATCAGGTCGTCCGGTCTGCACATTTCATGATACAGATACCGGCCTTTCCGCTCCGGTTTCTGTCCCATATATGTATGTCTGGTCAGGAAGTCCACAGGCAGCTTCCGTTCCCGGCAGCAGGCCAGAAAATCACGCACCCATTCCAAAGATCCGGTTCCGCCGCAGATCGCCGGTCCTCCGACACGAATTCCCGGAACCACACGCCGAACAGCCTGTACGGAGATTTCGTAGAGCCGGAAGTATGCCTGTTTGTCCGCATTCTCCCAGAACCCAGGAAGGTTCGGTTCATTCCAGACCTCGACCGGCCACAGCGCAACTTCTTTCCTGCCGTAGCGTTCACACAGATGCTCCAGTGTTGCCTCAATCAGGGCCGTCCATCGTTTCTCCTCTGCAGGCGGTGTAACATTGGCCTTCCAGTAAAACAATGTCTGGTTCCCACTGGCCATCTGGGAAGGCATGAACCCAAGTTCCAGCACAGGAGTCAGGCCAAGTTTCCTGTAACTGTCCATTACCCGGTCCAGATATGTAAAGCAATACTGATCATGCCGGATACCGTCCGCATCCGTTACCGGTGCATAGATCGCCATTCCGTCGGAAAAAAGCCCATGACCACGGATATGCCGGAAATGGCATAATCTCTGTACCTGTCTGAGCTCTTCCTGGTATTCTTCCTGAAGTGCAAGATCCATTCGACCGGTTCCGATACAGTCACATGCATGGTTTTCAAAGTCCATGTGCGCGCCGGGCTGCACCTGAATTGTATATTCCATATCACTTGTCCCCTTTTGCCTTATCCGCATCGAAAACCAGCCTGTATCCATGCTCCAGAAAAATCGTCGCTGTCCGGATCCCCATTTCGTTCCCTTCATCCGTCATGCCCGCTGACTGAATCTGAACATCTGTAATCCCGTCCAGGAACTGGCGCATGTCTTCTCTGGAAAACAGACCTGCTGCGTGTGAGCACAGAACATGCCGGAATGGCAATGCGAATACCTGCTCCAGGTTCTTTCGATACTGCTGTACCGGCAATGCTTCCGGAAACCAGAGCCATGTGCATGGATTCCAGTCGTCCCCGGTAATCAGAAGATCTGCCTCCGGAATCCTGATCACGCATGAACCCGGGGTATGCCCCGGGCACATCAGGATTTCTGCATGAAAGCCGCCCAGATCTATGCTCGTATCCCGGAGGAACCGGGGTTCTGCCATCGGTGCTGTCAGGAAATCTTCCGGTACCTGCAGTCCTTTCTGCTCTGCCTGCCGCATCACCCGCCTGCGCCAGGGTTCCGATGTATATTTCTGAAACACACTCGATTCATTCGCAGCAAGCCATACCATGCTGAACCATCTTGCTCCCAGCGCATGATCATGATGTCCATGCGTCAGCAACACCTGAACCGGCCGGTCCGTCAGTTTCTGAATTGCCGCTCTCACATCTTCCAGGCCGTATCCCGTATCAATCAGCAACGCCTGTTTATGGCCTGCAACCAGTGTCATCATGACACCCATACTATCCTGAATCTGGTACACCCCAGGTATCCATTCACGACTCTGCATTGTTTTCATTCCTGTCGCTTGATTTCTTTAGCACCCCTGATAAAGAAACATCATCAGAGGCTTCTGTCCTCTGTTACCGTATCCTGATTTTTCGTGCTCACAGCAGATTTTCCTGCCTTGATGGATGGTCGGACCATAATTTCAGCTCCTCATATATTGTTCTTATGCAAAAAACAATATATTATAAGCACGACAGCATAATCATTTCTCATCAGAGAGCCAAAAAGAATTACCCCCGAACGAGGTACATTTATGAAATACGCATATGCTATTACTGATCCCGCCAGAAGCAATATTCTGCTTTATCAGACGGATGATTTTGATTCAAACCGTGTTACAGAGACAGCCGTTCTGTCCGACGGCTTGCTTCTGCTGCTCTGTCCGCTGGACCATGAAGCCGAGGAAAAAAACCGGCTTCTGCTGAGACTTCAGGAAGTCGAGGAAGCCAACGCTTCCAAGGAAGCGTTCCTGAGTAACATGTCGCATGATATCCGTACGCCCATGAACGCCATAATCGGAATGACCGTACTGGCCAAAAAACACATTGATGAAAAAAACCGGGTCATTGATGCTCTGACCAAAATTGAAACTGCCAGCGGGCATCTGCTGAATCTGGTCAATGATGTCCTGGAAATGTCACATATCAATTCCGGTCGTCTCCAGATTCATGAGGCTGTCTTCTCCATAGGAAATCTTCTGCATGATCTTCTGGTCATGACCCGGCCACTTGTGGAGGCAAAAAAGCACACGCTTGAACTCGACATCGATGGGATTACAGAAGAAGACCTGTGCGGTGACATTCTTCGTCTGCGGCAGATTTACCTTAACATTCTCAGTAACGCCATCAAGTATACACCGGACGGCGGGAGCATCACACTGTCCGTGTCCACAAAGCTCAGCACTGACCAATGTGTTCTGGAATTCGTATGCCGGGATAACGGAATCGGAATGACACCGGATTTCCTTGAACATATTTATGATCCATTCGAACGCGTTCAGACTTCTACCATGTCTGGCATTGAAGGCACCGGCCTCGGCATGAGTATTGTCAAAAAACTGATTGATGCCATGCATGGTACGATCCATATTCTCAGTACTCCGGGAGCAGGAACAACCGTAACCATTTCTATTCCGCTGAAAATAGACACAAAGCAATCCAGCCGACCGCTGCTCCCGTCCCTGAGCCTGCTCATTGTTGAATCGGATAAACCCTCTCAGGAACGATTTCTGCACTGTCTTAAAGACACATCTGTCTATACCCGGATCGCAGGAACCGTCTCGGAGGCACTGACACTCATTACGGATGCCCGGTACAGGAATCAGCCTTTTGACATGATTCTGCTTGGCAAGGAAATCACTGACAGCCAGGACGTACTGGAATTTGCAGACTATCTGCACCATTCCATGCCAGATATGCCTCTTATCCTTGTCAGCGATGTCAACTGGAACAATATCGAATACCGGGCTCAGAAATGTGGTATTGTCACATTCATTCCGGTTCCTTTCTTCAGAAATTCTCTGCTTAACGGTATCGCCGGTACACTCAGTACAAGCGACGGCCAGGCCCCCGGCACTTCATATCCGGACCTGCAGGGGTGTACGTTGCTTCTGGTCGAAGATAACCTGATTAACCGTGAAATCGCTTCAGAAATCCTTGCTCTGACCCAAGCAAAGATCGATACTGCCGAAAACGGTCAGGAAGCCGTGCAACATTTTCTTGAAGCACCATCCGGCACATACAGCCTGATTCTTATGGATATTCAGATGCCCGTCATGGACGGATATACCGCCACTGAACAGATCCGTGCCTCTGCTCACGCGGACGCGAAGACCATTCCTATCTTTGCCATGACAGCAAACACATTTGCAGAAGACATATCAAAAGCGCATCAATGCGGAATGAACGGGCACATTGCCAAACCTGTGGATATCGAAAACCTGATGCGCATTCTCCGAACCGTACCTGGCAGGAGGTGATCTCATGCTCCCGTATCAGGAGAAGTATATTCAGAACACACGCGCTATTTATGAACTGCACGACTTCTTTCGTTGTATTGATGCACCATTTGATACATGGTACCAAAGCAGAAAGCAGTCCGAATCCGATATTCTGTCCCTTTATCAGGAAAACAATGCTTTGCTTCGGGAGTATCTGTTCCCTGTTCTTGACACACTCCACAGCGCAGATGCTGATACAATCCGGCAGCTTTCAGATTTTTCGGATGTTCTGATGGACTGGTCAACGAACCTTGATGCCGGTGTTTATGTGTTAATCCATGAGGCCATGCTTCGCCTTGCGCGCATGCAGAAAGACACTCGCCGAATTCTCCAGGAACTCTATAAGCTTGGTATGGGGATGTACTACCAGAACCGCCATGTGCTCGGACTACGGAATGAGCGTACCCGGTCACTGCACTTTCAGAATGAGATGGTATTCACAGAGGCGGCTTCCTATCTGCAGCATTTTTCCCGGATGCCGGACGATGAAACCCGGGGATATATCGTTCGCAGTCTGGCCAATATCGCAATATGCTCTCAGGACTCGCACCGTAAGATTGCGGCCAGCGGAACGGTTCTTCAGCTGGCGCAGGACCCTGATTACCAGGCGCTTGCGCCAACCCTGCCCTGGGATACGTTCCTCAGAAAAACACATCAGCAGATGAGCGCCAATAGAAAAGCGCTGTCTTCAGGCGACCTCACCCGCGCTGAACTGGCTACCGTGCTGGAATCCTGCCATGTGGTATTTCAGCCGGAAGAAAAGGCTGAGCATCCATCCGTGCGCTGGCTCTGGCCTTACTATGAAATGGAATACAGCTGCGGGCTTGCAAACATCAGCACCACCATGGCCCGTATGCGGCATCTCATAGACAGAACCGAGGAAAATGATTACAGCATAGATGGTCTGTATGCAAACGTACAGCTGACTATTTATTACGGTTCCCTGATGAAAGAACATCCGCTACTTCAGCGAGACTTGGATCATATGAACTATCTTGCCGAAGCATATCAGAAAATGATGCGTGTTCTTTTAAGCTACCCCGCAGACCAGCTGAATGATTTTTTTCTGTATGTTATCAATCTTGCCCTGACAGAGTACTATGAAACCGATGGAACACTGACGTATCGTGAAGTCTCCGGCGCTCTCATGCAGCGGTTTGCCGGCGCTCTCTATCTCCGATCTGTGAAAGTTGGTAAACTGGCCCGAATGATCTGCCAGGACCTCTTCACTTTTGATCCGGCCTTTTTTGATGATATACCGCTGATCCAGTCGCTACCTCATGAGGAAAAACTCCCGACGATTCTGTCTTTTGCCGAAGGCTGCGGACTGTATCATGATTTTGGATACATGAAAATGAATCTTGAGCGTCTGCGCCATACCCGGTCCCTGTTTGATCGCGAATACCAGATTGATCAGCTGCACACGTATGCAGGCTATGATGATCTGATCAAGCATCCCTCTACCCGGATGTTTGCTGATATTGCACTGGGACATCACCGTTGGTACGACGGAACGCAGGGGTTCCCGGAATCCTACCTGCGCAACCAATCGGCATACCGGCAGATGACAGACGTCATCGCTGTCGCCGTCTGCATAGCAGAATCTGTACCGGAAGAGTTTCCGTCCATGATCCGGAATATTATCGAACAAAGTAGCAGACAATTCTCGCCTCTGATTGTATCCTGCCTGACAGACCATGACCTGCTCAGCCGGCTGCAAGCCATTCTCAGGGAAGACGAAGAACCTTCTTACCGGGAAATATACAATCATCTGCATCCTGTTTCCCACGGAGGTTAATCCATGGATTACACATATTGCCAGGAAGCTGTTTTTATCCGCCGCCGCAACAGGTTCGTTGCTGATGTGCTGCTGGAAGGCCACACGGTTTCTGTTCATGTCAGAAACACCGGACGTCTCGGGGAGCTTCTTCTGCCGGGCGCATCGGTTTATCTTATACAGGCACATGGACCAAACAGGAAAACTGCTTATGACCTGATTGCTGTACGAAAGCCGCAGGGAGCACTGTTCAACATTGACAGTCTCGCACCCAATTCTGTCGTCAGGGAATGGCTGGCTGCCAATCATTTTGACCCGATACATCCTGAGTATACCTTCGGTCGTTCACGTCTGGATTACCTTGCTGTCCGTAACCACCAGCCATGGCTGATTGAAGTCAAGGGCTGTACACTGGTCCGAAATGGCGTCGGCTTTTTTCCGGACGCACCTACGCTGAGAGGCGCAAGGCATCTCGCCGAGCTGACCAGTGCATTAGAGCAGGGGTTTCGCTGTGCTTTGATTTTTGTCATTCAGACAGAAAGCGTTTTCTCAGTCAGACCCAATCAGGAATCAGACCCGGCCTTTGCTGAACAGTTCAGGCTCGCCGAGCAAGCCGGAGTAAGAATCATCAGCCTGCCCTGTACTGTCACAGAAAACTCCATATGTGCTGTTTCCGGCTTCAGCTGGTAGCAACCCCCTTTCTTCGCTGAATCACCCGCATAGTCAAACCCCCGTGCCTGTCAAAAGGACACGGGGGTTCCTGTTTCTCGGGTATTGTGTTCTTTTATCTCATACCTGCCCAGGCGTTTTTCCAGACGGTCAGATCAGTCACCGCCTCAGCAAAAGGTCCCGGAACCGGATGCACGCTCCGATGATCTCCCAGATAATCCCGGTCCAGAATAAGGTCAGAGCCATCCGGATTCTCGAACCGCTCTTCAGGTTCGAACGCTTTACCCAGTGTATCACTGCTCACAATGCCACCGGTAAAATCCTTTAACACCTTGTACAGGTTTGTCTGAAGCCTGTATTCGCCCTGATCTTCCGTAAGCTCGACCTTAACCTTGCTCCGTTTGTTCACAAGCGTGTGGCTGTCATGCTTGGATACATTGGCTCCGTTCAGATAGGCATTCCCATCAATCCAGACAGGCAGGTGGCCGAAGTGATAGGGAGCAAGAGCACCCATGTCCGGTTCCTGTCCGATCATAAAATGAGAGATCCATTCATCATATGACGGGAAAATATCAAACGCCTTGGTTCCCGCTGCTTCATAGTCCGCATCCTTCGGAGTCTTCTCCGGATGCTCAATCGGATACGCCTGAACAAAAATATTATTGAAAATTCTGTCATCACCATGCAGTATGGTCATAAAACCGGCAACTTCTGTACGATGACGTATATGGTAAGGCGTATACCGCGGCTCACGCTGTCCATTGACAATACTGTCCACTCCGGAATTAATCAGACTGAAAGAACCAAGAACCAGGTTATGGACACAGGCAATTCCCTGACTTGGCATCGTCACCGAAACCCTGGACAACAGCAGATTGTTATCAATCAGTGTTGGTCCATGTCCGACTTCAATAAAGACATCTGTACTGAACATGGCCCCCTGAGCATGCTGCACACCTGCCGGCGGCTGATTGTCGTGAAGCAGGTTCTGGCTAATCCGTGCACCCTGTGCCTGCCAGTCACACCAGATTCCCATAATACAGTGATGAATATGATTTCTTCGAATGGTTACATCTATCGCTGCATGCAGCTTGATCCCTGCAGTCTCAGCACCGCCCAGTTGCTGTGAATTGCAGATATGATGGATCTCACAGTCTTCAATGGTGGAAAATACACCGCCCATCCGGCCGACAATCCCGGTCTGCTCGCAGTGATGAATATTACATCTGCGAATGATGTGACCCCCGACCTTTTCCTTCACCCAGCCATGGTATTGTCCCCGGCACACTGCATCCCGCTCCATTTGCGTGGGGCTTTTGACATGACGGGTATAAAAATACATATCATTTTCCGGATCCCTGTACTTGCCCAGAGAAATCCCGCAGCATTTGCTGCCATAAATTTCACAGTCCTCGATAATCCAGCCGCGGCTCCAGTGCGGACCGATCATCCCGTCCTGATATGCAGCAGGTGGCGCCCATGTTGTTGCCGCCTTACAGATGGTAAATCCTGAAACCGTAATCCAGCTGATACCTGTTTCTTCCGGCATAAAGCAGTTTCTGCGTACCGTAATCTCCACATTTTCCAGGTTCGGATCTTTGCCGTGGAAATTTGCATACAGAACCGTTTCGTTACCATCCTGTTCTGTGAACCACTTGTATGTTGACTCCTCCTGTGCCCAGGAACACGGGTCTGCTTTCCCTTTCAGGCATTCTTCCAGGGTCGCTGTCTCATACATCTGCTTATCATTGAGAAACACCGCGCCCGTGTGCCTGATTGTGGGTGCAAAATACCAGTCTCCGCAGACAAACGTAGTATACGGATTATACCCGCCGAAAACACCATTCTGTACCCGGGCTGTCCATACGTCCCCTTTCCAGTGCTTCCATTCTTTCAGCTCTTCAGCGCCCGTAATCACAGCCGTCCCGGGCTTTTCAGAACGATAAACAATGCGCTGTTCCTCAGTCCCTGCATAACGCGGGTTTACATACTCTCTGTATACGCCGGGCGCAACCAGAATCTCATCGCCTGGCCGGGCAAGCTGTGCGGCATCATTAATCCTGCGGAATGGCATAATCTGGCTTCCATTCCCTTCTCTGGGCGCCTGAGCATTCACGTAATAAATCATACAATCCTCCTTATTCTCTCATCTGCTATCTGTTTCTGTCAGTTTTGATTCCGATTTTTATCCTGCAGCATCCAATTCTGTTCCGAAGACTCTGATTCTGCACCCTCAATGACATTTCCGGGGAATGAATCTCTCAACATCTCACAGAGTGATGCCTGGAGCCTCATGTCACATTAAGAATTCTCTGACCTGCGGCAATAATCAGCGGTAAGGTCACAGCAAAGAAAAGCGTTGACATCAGCACAGTACGTCCGCATAACTCCGGCTCCTTATCTGCCTTGATCGCATACAGTGAAGTCAGGGTTGCACACGGACAGGCGATATAGATCAGAACACACAGTTTTTCCATTGATTCCAGCGGCACAATCCGCAGAAGCAGACATGCCAGGAGCGGAATTACCAGATTCCGGATTACCACTATCATATAAGCTTTCTTTTCCGTCAACAGACTGACAAGGCGATTCTCCGACATCATAACACCGATAATGATCAGAGAAAGCGGTGTTATCATACTTCCGATATTTCCGACAACAGTCTGTACCGGATCCGGAAAATGAATCTGCAGCAGCAGCATGGGAATCAGAATCAGTGTACTGACCATGCCCGGTGTCAGCAACAGTCGCAAATGGAACCTTTCTCCGGTAAACAATGCATACTGAACTGCAAAAAACAGTACATTAAATACCAGCAACGCTGCTACATTGTACAGTATTCCCATATCACCGAACAGTGCCTGACACAGTGGCAGGCCAAGAAAAGTGCAGTTCGGGAACGTCACAAGACCTGTGGATGCCGCACGGATTGCATTCCCGGATCTTCTGAGCCTGTGTATCAGCAATGAAACCGCAAGAGTAAGTCCAAAAACCAGTAGTATCACTGCCACCGCTATGCCCAGATTCTTGAAACCCTGCGCATCAAGCGTCTGCCTGGACGAAGAAAGAATAGTAAACGGCAGAATCAGATTTGCACAAAGCGTTGTCAGGTCTTTTCGCAGTTCCGGACCAATCCAGTGGATTTTTCCTGCAACATAACCGACCAGTATATAAAGAAGAATGCAGAGTATCTGACGAAAAACAAGCATCATTGGCATAGCACAGTCCCTGCTTTCTCAGCATACATCCCGGCCTTGTTTATGGATGCACTGCTCTATTTTTTCCGTAAACTCGGGCAGTCTGCGATGAATCCGGACAAAGTGTCCTTCCGGATCCAGGAAAACATGATCCGACGTTGCCCTGCAGATACAGTCATCCTGGCCATTTTTGCTGATGGTATAGCCCAGACGGAGCACAACTTTATCAAAGGAAAGAACCCGGACCTCCACTGTCAGAAGATCACCAAATGTACAGGATTGCAGATACTCAAGTTGCACAGCCCTTACAGGAGACAGGATTCCTTCCGCTTCCATGCGTTCATATGCAAACCCCAGCTCCTCCATGAAGAGAATCCGTGCTTCTTCCATCCAGTGAAGATAATTTGCATGATGCGCAATACCCATGCGGTCCGTTTCGTAGTACTGCACTTTTCTTAGCATCTTCTGCTCTGCCCCTTTCATGCTTTCTGAAGCTGTCTTTGCAGAATATCCAACTCATTGTATCACAGCTTCCCAACATCTGTCGTTTCTCTTTTTCGCCAGTTGCTCCTTATTCTGTGCTTTTCTTGTACTTCGTTTCCTGCCCTCTTTTTTCCATGCATGTGTGCAATTCTTTTCCGAACATGATATGATGGTCCGGACAACCAGCGTTTTTCCGCTTCCTTCCGGACAGTCTGCAGGATGCAATGGAGGGAACACTATTATGTACAGATCGAGGTTTTCCGGATTATGGCAAAACTGTATGCAACTTTAGGACCCGCCTGCAATCAGACAGATGTCCTGGCACAGATGCTGCACTATGGACTGGATGGTATGAGACTGAACCTGAGTCATACCTCACTGAAGGAGAGTACACAGCTTCTCAGTACATTCCGGTCTGCCTGCCGTACTGTCGGACAGCAGGCAGACCTCATGATTGATCTTCAGGGACCTGAACAGCGCATTGACGGTATCCCTGAGCCGTATACTGTCACAAGCGGCGATCAGCTGGTAATTCAGCCTTCCGTCAACTGCAAAGCGCTTCCCGCCTTTCATGTTTCTCCCGGGCTTGCCGCTGCCCTGCGTACCGGAGATCATCTGTTGATTCATGATGGTCTTATCCGCATTGAGATCATTCGCAATAGCACACCCGGGGCAAACACTGATACTGCGGCTGATGATGGGTTTCTGGCGCAGGTCCTTCGGGGCGGAGTGCTTGAAAACGGTCAGTCCGTCAAGATAGAAAACAGAGAAATTAAAAGTCCGGCTCTTACTGCAGCAGACCTGATGAATCTGGATCTGGCCGCTGAAGCAGGCGTAACGTCTGTCATGCAGCCGTTTGTCCGCAGTGCCTCCGATCTGGAAGAAGTCCGGGCTGCTTTGTCAGCCCGGAATCTTCATGCTCATATCTTTGCCAAGATTGAGACTCTGTCCGGCCTGGATCACATCCGGGAAATCCTGCCGTCTGCCGATGTGATCGTCATTGCACGGGGTGATCTTGGGAACGCTGTACCGCTCTGGTCTCTCCCCGGTGTACAGAAAGATATTGCCGCGCTATGCCGGGAAGCAGGTAAACCTTTCATGGTTGTTACACAGATGCTGCAATCCATGATTACATCCCCAGTACCCACCCGTGCAGAAGTCAGCGATATCTTCAATGCTGTTCTTGATGGTGCAGACTACCTTATGGTCACCGGTGAAACAGCCATCGGCCAGTATCCGGTACAGGTAATCCGTTATCTTGCTCAAACAGTACAGGAAGCAGAATCCTATCGTGCCCGCGTGTCCACACAATATTCCAGTCATTCGGAGGTGTCCCCATGAAACGTTGTCCGCCTGAAGCCGTTGGTATTCAACCGGATGGAATTCTTGCCTTCATCCAGGATATGCAAAAGCAGAAAATTCATCTGCACGCACTGATGATTCTCAGACATGGACAAGTCTGTGCTGAAAGCCACTTTGCACCCTGGAACAATCAGGATAAGCACATGCTCTATTCTCTCAGCAAGAGTTTTACCTCCACAGCACTTGGCTTTGCCGTTCAGGATGGCCTGTGCACGCTTGAAGACTCTGTTATCGGGTATTTCCCGGAATACCTTCCCGCTCAGCCCTGTGAAAACATGCAGAAACTGAGAATCAGGCACCTGCTCACTATGAATACCGGTCATGAAAAAGAGCCCCCGCTCAATGGCCCATGCTGGGAAAAGAACTTTCTTCAGAGCTACATTGCGCATGAGCCTGGAACATATTTTCTGTACAATACGGCTGCCACATACATGCTCTCCGCCATCATTCAGAAAATCACCGGGAAAAAGCTGCTGCAATATCTTCGTGAAAAGCTCCTGATTCCTCTGGGCATGAGCTCTGACATCTGGTTCGAGGAATCCCCGACCGGTATTGCCGCAGGTGGTTTCGGACTGAATGTCCGGATTGAGGATATTGCACGGCTTGGACAGTTCTATCTCCAGGAAGGCGCATGGCAGGGAAAGCAACTGCTTTCACGCGACTGGATCCGCAACGCCAGATCAGCCTGGTCTGACTCCAGCAGGACACATGATCCGACCAGTGACTGGGGCGCCGGATATGGCTACCAGTTCTGGATGTGCCAGCCGAAAAATGTCTATCGGGGTGACGGTGCGTTTGGGCAATACTGTATCATCCTTCCGGACCAGGATATGGTCATTGCCATGAACAGCGGAGTAACCAATATGGGTGCTGTCATGCAATCCCTCTGGACCCATGTGCTTCCTGCTGTTGACATGCTCTCCGGTCAGTCCGCCTTATCACGCATCCCTGAACATTACGTCTCTCCGGCATACTGGGAAGAGCATGATCTGAACATCTCTGAACCGATCCCTGACGAAACATGGACCGGAGACTATCGGCTCCTGGATAATCCCTTGCACCTGGAAGAAATCAGGGTCAGCCGTGATGCGCTTGATTTCATGATTGAAGGTCAGCCAAGCCGGATTCCGCTCTGCAGCACAGACTGGACTCCGTGCACTTTGTCCCGTAGCGATCCCTCTTACCTTTCTGGCGGATATACCCATAATCCCGGCTTTTATCAGACTGCGTACGTTCGGGCTTCACGTCGCGGGCAATCTTTGTACCTGCATTTCTGTTATACCGAAACTCCTTTTGAAGACATCTTCCTTATCGATTTTTCTGATCACGGCATTCAACTTCATCAGAACCGACTGCCCTCGGCTTCCGAAATATCATACTCATGCCTCGGCATCAGAATAACCGACTAAATACATGACCCGCGTCACATAAAACAGGCTCTGAACCATCAGATATGCCTTCCGGGCTGGTTTCTCCCAGTGTCTGCACTCAGGAGCCAGCTGCATATCTGCTGTTCAGGGCCTGTTCCCCGTTAGGAATCATTCATTATTGTTCAATCACATAAGGTAAGTCATCTTCACCACTCATGCAGATCATATATACATGCCTGTTTCATTCAGAATCCAGATACCACCTGTCCCCGGGGCTTTGGTTTCCACGGCATGCAGTCTGGAATGTGCTCATTTACGGCAGTGCTGCTATCAGCCACCCCAAATGCCCATCATACCAGAAAAGCTGCGTTCTGACCGGTGTAAAGTCTCCGTGCTGATGTTTTCTCACTCCAGGTACCCCGGGCATCGTGCATTCACTGCCCGAACCTTTCATTGCTTTTCTTCCGTGTTGTCTGTTGGCAGTTTTTCAGAATCCGTTTCTGCAACCGCGATACCATACCCGGTTTGTTATCGTGTGATACGCCCGGAATAAAGCCTGGCAGGCAGGCGGACAACATACAAGCAATGCAAAAGCTACCTTCCACCTCAGATTCAGTGCTGCGGTTTTCGACACGCTCCGGATGATCTCCTTGCGCAGATCTTGTCTGTACTTCTGCGTATCCTTGTCCCCGACACCGGCCAGACGAACCCAGTTCTGGATTCCGTGTCTCATCAGGCATGCATTAGCCTTGTTTTTCAGTCGGTTCTCCGGATCCTCCTTCACCTGCTGCTCTGCAAATGTCACAAGCTCCCGGCAAGCTGTCAGACAGTCCTGCGCATGCTTCATGGAGGTAGTATGACATATACTGTCCTCCCGATATCTGTAATACACCAATGGCTGTCCGGTTACATATATTCTGCTGCAAGAGCTGAGAATCCGAAACAGCACACTGAGATCCTCGTACACCCGGCCTTCAGGAAACCGGATCTGGTGAAACATGTCCGAGGGATAAAGTCTGCTCCAGACAGAAGCCGCAATTCCACCGCGACTCATCGCACTCAGCATGGCCTGATATCCGGTGTATTCTCCTTCCGGCGCACTGCAGATCCTGACAGCATGATTTTCTCGTTCGGACCTGTATCCGCAGATAACCATATCCGCCTGATGCGCTTTCTGGTTCTTTAACATAACCTCCACCATTTCAGGCTCCAGGAAATCATCTGAATCCAGGAATATCAACCATGCGCCTGATGCCCGGTCAAGCCCTGCATTCCTCGCTGCGCTCAGGCCGCTGTTTGCCTGATGAAAGACCTTGATCCGCGCATCTTTTTTCTGATATTCATCACAGATCCTGCCGGAATCGTCTGTGGAACCATCATCAATGACCAGGACTTCCAGGTTTCGGTATGTCTGACGGATTATGCTTTCCAGGCATGCCGGAAGATACGGTGCCACATTGTACACCGGAACAATCACACTAACGAGTTCGTTTGCGTAATCTGCTGCCTGTATCATACTTTAGTTCCTCCATGGCTGAACCCAAGTTTACAGTCATCAGGATTCCGATTCCATATAGCTTTGCACACAGGCTTTCCCCTGTGCTTTCCAGCCAAGCAATGTATCCAGACGCACATCATGAATCGCTGCAAACAGATTATCCTCTATTATCGGGTTTGTTTTCTTCAGTGTGGCAATCAGCTGTTTTATTTCCTGGCGCTTTGATCCGTTTCCGGATTCCATATTCCTTGCTGAGACATCGCACGCACACTGGATAAAGGCAAGTGAATGATATCTGCAGAAAGCCAGAATATCCTGTTCCTTTACACAATAGAGCGGCCTGATCAGCTCCATCCCTTCAAAGTTCCGGCTGCGTACCCGCGGAAGCATACCCTGGATCTGTGCACCATACAGCATACTCATAAGTGTTGTCTCTATCACATCATTCAGGTGATGTCCCAGTGCAATCTTATTGCAGCCTTCTTCCTGTGCATGCCGGTACAGACAGCCCCTGCGCATACGTGCGCATAGAAAGCACGGATGGGTATCCGCCTGTTTCACAGCCTCAAACACATCGCTCTCAAAAATGTTCAGTGGCACACCCATGATTTCCGCATTCCGGACTATACTCGATCGAATCTCGGATGTATAACCAGGATCCATGCACAGGTACCTGACTTCAAACGGAAACTCGGAATGTTTCTGAAGCATCTGAAGCAGTTTTGCCATAAGCATAGAATCCTTGCCCCCGGAAATACATACCGCAATCCGGTCCCCGGGCGCTATAAGTTCATAGCGTTTGATTGCTGCAATAAACGGATTCCATAACGTTTTCCGAAAGCGCTTGTTCAGGCTTCGCTCTATCTGTTCAGCCGGCGTCATTTCACGCACGCTTCACACCTCTCTCTATCAGGAAAGCGTCCAGTGCGTCCTGGCCCTCCTGAGTCACCGGACGAATCCAGCGTGCTGAGTACATATGTTTCTGCATCAGCACAAAGCGCACAATTTCGTCCACATAGCAACATGCAAAAACCCACGGAAACTCAGCGTGCATGATCATACCGCTGACAAAAACGCAGGGAAGCACCATCGCAAACATGAATACGATCTCAAGAACCGTACCAAATGTCGCATCCCCTGCAGAGCGATACGTATCATTCTGTGTCCAGTTGCCCATGCGGATCACCGCTGCCAATGCATAAATCAACAGCATGCGACTACCGAGCTGATATGATTCTCCGGCCAGTCCCAGCGCATGCAGAACTGGCGAACGGATTCCATAAAGACACAGGACAAGCGCGGCAATGACTGACATGCACAGGTATACAATCCGCCAGGCCCGATCATATGCTGACTTCAGATGGCCCGCTCCGACCTCCTTACCCACCAGAACAGACGCCGCATTTGAAAAGCCAGCAAAAAATCCGATCACCAGACCTTCCAGTGTTCGGACAACCGCCAGCGCCGCAATTGCCTCACCGCTCTGTCTTCCCAGCACCAGATTGATCAGCATGTTTCCCACGCCGATCAGTACTTCATTACAGAGAATCGGAAAGCACTTCATAAAATAGTTTTTCACGAACACACGGTTCCAGCTGAATTGTTGCCGGACCGCAAACAGGCGCCGGTCGCCATGCCGCCATGCCAGAAGCAGTATCACCAGTACATTGACCAGTGCAGATAACACAGTCGCAAGAGCCGCACCCTGGATTCCCATTTTAGGAAACCCCAGATGCCCATAAATCAGACAATAATTGAGCAGACAGTTTGTAACCACTGAACAGGCTGCACCAAAGAGTGGTATCCTGACACGTTCAGTTGACCGCAACAGTGCAGACATGGCCATGGCCAGCACCTGTAACGGGTATGCAAAACCGCTGATGCGCAGGTATTGTATACCCAGTAGCTGAAAGGGCTCCTTGTCCGTATACAGCCGCATGACTGCACCCGGAAAGCAAAGCCCCATCAGAGCAAAAGTCAGTCCGACAGTCATCATACACGTCAGCGTCAGGCCATACGCTCTCCGGATCCCCTGTTCATCTTCAGCACCATAGTACTGGGAAAAGAACAGCATCCCGCCCCCGACGAATCCCCAGTAGCCGCTGAACATGAGCGACGAATACTGTGCGCACAGACCAACTGCGCCTACGGTTGTCTCTCCCAGAGAAGCAACCATCATGGTATCAATCATGGACCCTGTTGTTGTCAGAAGATTCTGCAGAGCAACAGGGACTGCTATAACAGCAACCTGTCTGAGAAAGACCCGCCACGAGAATGCACTCTGTGGATTGCGCATATCATTCTCCCTCAGATGGCATAGTCTGTCCTTCAGCTTCCACGTTCTTCCGGATGAACTTTACCTGTTCATAGAAGGCACATACTGCCGTTTCCATATACGCTGATATCACCAGACTCAGCGCAATACTGACAGCCATGGCAACCACATAGGAAATCTGGCCCAGAAAAGAGGTGAGCAATTCAGACAGGAGTATATACCCCAGAAACGAAACCACCAGCATCAGAAGCATGAATTTCAGGCCGTTCATGCGTTCCCTGCTGTTCCTCAGACATGTAAGTATACTTTTTTCCGGTTCGTCTGCCATTTCAATGTCCGATAACTCATATGTCAGAGAGGCCCGGACCATCAGCACCACCGAGACGACCATACCGATGGAATAAAGGGAAGTAAACGCATTCAGGTTGCCATTGGAAATCGCAATATACGCGCCCAGCAGCATGATCATAAGCCCGGGCATACCCCACAGTACAATCAGAAGAATCAGAAGTACATGAAGCCCGATGGCTTTCACAAAGCAACCCAGGCGGCCGAAGACATCCGTCCAGTTTCCTTCCATACCTCGGAGAATCCGGAGTGTGAACCAATGTCTGCCCAGACTCAGGAACGGCAGGAGCAGAAAAAGAACCGGTATCATCAACCACAGTCCTCTTGCCGTCGGTGTCAGATTCTGGATGAGCGCACGAAACATCCTGGACAATGCCGGTACAGTCATTTCAGCGAACCTGAACTGCTCGATGATCCGCATCAGCGGATCAAGCGTCATGTTCATTGCGATCTGCAGACACAGTGACGGAAGCGTTGCTAACAGAGTAATCAGCAGCGCTGACGGCATGTTCGTTCGGAGCACTTCTCTGGCCTTGCTTTTTATCAGTGATAAATTGATCATCCTTATGTCCCCCGAGTTCTGTTTGTTCTTCATTGTCCGCAAGTCCTGCCGCCATACCGAAGATACACCAGGCCAATGGCGAAATCAGACAAAGACTGAATACAAAAAAGCTGGTAACCGAATACAGAATGCATGATCCCAGCAGCATCATACTCTCTGTGGAGTTGCTGCGTGCCAGTTTCCGGATCAGACAGATCAGCATGGCCAGATACCCGAGCAATGCCAGCAGCCCATGATTTGCCAATATACCAAGATACAGATTATGAGGCGTATCAAAAGTTTCCGGGAAAGAAAGCGCCTGTGCCTTCAGGTAATCTCCGAAAGCATAATAAAAAGTATCAGGTCCTGTGCCAAACCAGAGCGCGTTCATGCTCATGCGCAATGTCTGCTTCCATACACCCAGACGATATGAACCGAAACTGTCATCGAACTGTCCGTGAAGCATGGCATGCATTTCATACAGCGCCCCCTGTCCGGGCGAAAACGGGAAGAAATATATAAGCGCAACTGCAAGAATAAGGATTCCTGTCAGACCGGTAACAAGCCATTTTTTTGCCATCTGTCTGCCCGGATGCTTTCGGAAAAGCAGTGCAAGAAGCATAAGACCGGCTGCAGCAACAAGGAACACTATGCACTCATACGAATGAGCCCAGACGAAACCTACGGACTCCGTTCCATCTAGCCACGGCAGGCCAATACAGCTGCGCAACGCTCCGCACAGGCATGCAATCATCAGCACAAAGCTCATGCGTGCGCGGCATCCCGGACGTCTGAGGCCCAGACAAACCAGAAGACAGGCACCGACCACAAGCGCGATCAGTCCGGACTGCACTTCCATCATCATGATCAACAGAATACCAGGTATGGAAAGCATCATATATCGCAATGCTTCCCGTCCGCCATCCAGAACATACGGAAGTATGCCCAGAGGAATCACGATCATCAGGTAAACTGTGACCATGTCAATGTTGCCCAACGGTCCCTGGAATTCATAATTGGTCAGTATTGAGCGCCCGCCGGGAAACAGCCGCAGCGGATTCTGGCCGGCATACTGCAGGCCGACAATCCCTGCATAAATCACCATCCCGATCACCGCACCATGCATGACTTTCCTTATATCTGCAGGATGCATGCTCATCAGGAGGAAAATCAGGCCATAACACAGCTGGGAGATCATGCCCTCATATCTCAAGGCCCCCATCCATACTACGGCCCCGGATGGGCCTGACAGATCATGCATGGAACCCAGGAATGCAGAGCTTGCCGTCAGCACAAAATACCCGAGCCCCAGGAATCTGCTCAGATTCTTCCAGCGTATTCCCTTTCTCCAGTACCCAAATGTGCACACTGCACTGAAAGCCATGCCTGTGGTCATCAACAGCATGGCTTCCATCTTAAACCGGGTTGTATCAGCATATGAATGAAACGCCAGAGGAAAGACTGCCAGAATAAGAATGCCAAGCCAGGCAAAAAGTATCTTTCCCTCAGCTTTACCGGTCTGCCCTGACATCAGTAACGGATCTTCCCTTCTGCAACCGCTTTCAGGTGCTCGCCATACGGACTCTTCCCATACCGCGCAGCTGATTCCTGCAATTTTTCACGGGTTATCCAGCCATGCCTGTAAGCAATCTCTTCCGGGGCTGAGATTTTGATGCTCTGTCTTTTCTCAATCATTCTTACAAAGTCAGCAGCATCCACGAGCGAATCCATGGTTCCGGTATCCAGCCAGGCATAACCACGGCCCAGCAGCTTAACGTCCAGTGTACCATCCTTCAGATAAAGGTCATTCATGGACGTAATCTCCAGTTCACCCCGTGCAGAAGGTTTGACCGTCCTGGCCATCTGAGATGCGCGTCCATCATAAAAGTACAGACCGGTAATGCAGTAATGGCTCTTGGGATGTGCCGGTTTTTCTTCCACACTGAGTACATGCCCATCGGCGTCAAACTCAACAATGCCAAAGCGTTCCGGATCATTCACGTAGTATCCGAAGATCGTCGCCCGGCCATGCTCGGCATTCTCCACAGCTTCCCTGAGTACGGTTGAGAATCCGTTGCCATAAAAAATGTTATCGCCCAGTACCATGGCACACGGCTCGCCACCAATAAAATCTTCACCAATAATAAACGCCTGTGCCAGTCCGTCCGGTGATGGCTGGACCGCATACGTCAGGTGAATACCAAACTCGCTGCCATCACCCAGGAGTGCTTCAAACCTTGGTGTATCCACGGGTGTGGAAATAATCAGAATATCCCGAATTCCTGCAAGCATCAGTGTGGAAAGCGGATAATAGATCATAGGTTTATCATAAACAGGGAGAAGCTGTTTACTGGTTACCATGGTCAATGGATACAGTCGGGTCCCTGCGCCGCCAGCCAATATAATACCTTTCATGCCTTATTCACTCCATCATATTCTTTACTCACTTGCCTGTGAGCTGAGGCCATTCTATCATGCAAAAACCGCTTTTACAATGCATCTCGGGCTATACGTATCTGATGCAAAAATGCCAGAGATCCAAACTCGTTGCTTGTCACTATTCACAGCCTGTGTTATCATTCTGGGATGACACAACAGCGGAAAGGAGTGGTTCCCATTCAGCAAAATAAAAACAAGGGGCGCTACAGCGAAATGCTTGCGCAGGACCAGCGCCGGCGTATCCAGATCCGCAACTGGATCATTCTGCTGCTTGCCGTCGCGCTGATTGCCTTTGGAATCCGGTGGGTCCGGAATATTGGCAACACCGCTGAAATCTCCTATGTATCTTTTCCCTGTACTGCCGATCAGTCCGTAACCCCGTTCGGCAACTCCGTACTGTATTACGATGGCACCTCCATCCATTGCCTGGGAGAAAGCGGCGGGATCCGATGGAGCTTTCCGGTCGGTATCGGTGCCAAGTTTTCAGTATCTGACACGCATCTCGTCATCTGGAGCGGTACCCAGTTGTTTATTGTGGACAGCAACGGGCATCCTTCCTACAACGAAAACATGTCCGGGGAAGTTCAGTTCGCGCGCATAGGCAGCCACTACTGTGCTGCTGTTATCGGGGATGATACCGAGCCTGATCTTGTTGTAAAGAATCTGGACGGTACGCCTATTGACGAAGAGTATGAAGCTTTTTCCGGTATGATGCTGCTGGATGTCGGTTTTTTTGGTGAAGCAGACCAGTATATGTGGACACTTTCCATGGATGTTTTCGGGACTGCCATCAATACGGTTCTGAATACTTTTCAGGTTGGCAAAATGAATACCGGCATTGTCAACCTGGGAGAGTTTCTGGCGTATAAGGTACTTTTTGAAGATAACCATCTCCGGGTTTTCACGACTCAGCAGATGTATACATTTGATTATAAGGCTGTACGGGATATGACCAGTTCACGACTGGTCTATGGATGGCAGCTGATCGATTCCTATATTCCTGATCGCGGTCCTGCTTATATGCTTCTAGCTCCGACAGCACAGATGACCGGCAGCCAGAATATCACTGAACTGCGTGTATTCACTGGCACGCAGGACCGGCGGTACACGCTTCCAAGCACCTGTATAGGCGCAGCAATCCAGGGCCGGAACCTGTACGCCATATCCGGTGATTATCTGTACCGTTCAGATATCGACACCCAGCGTTTTTACGGTTACGCGCTGCCGTTACCGGACAATCGGTCGGCAACCAGTCTGATCGGTCTGACCAAGGGCGGCCGTGCTATTATCGCGTCCGGCACACAGGTATACAGTGTCTCTCTTCCTCAGTAATCTTCCAGGGCTTTCAATGAAAGAAGGTACACGCCATGGCATTCTGTCAGGTTCAGTTTTTTTCACAGTGTCTTGATGTTGCTTCCACGGTAAACGTAATCCTGCCTGAAGCAGACATGGGCATTGGCATCACAACATCCCAGACCGGTTCGTTGCCTCAGGTTCTGTATCTTCTTCACGGGTACAGTGACGATCAGTCCATATGGATGCGCCGCACCAGCATTGAGCGGTATGCCGCCAAGTATAATCTTTGTGTTGTCATGCCCGCTGTCAATCATTCGTTTTACACCAATGAGATTCACGGGGAACGATACTGGGACTATGTATCAGAAGAGTTGCCTCGGGTTATGCATCAGTTTTTCCGCCTGTCCGAAGATCCCCAGGATACCTATGTAGCAGGTCTTTCCATGGGTGGATATGGCGCACTGAAGCTTGCTCTTACACATCCTGAACGGTATGCGGCCGCCGGATCTTTTTCCGGTGCGGTCGATATTCAGGCCATGGCCGCTTCAGACTGGCACAAAGACACGTTCCGAAACATATTCGGAAAAGTCACAAACCTGAAGAATACACAACACGATCTGTTCTACCTTGCTAAGCAGCACAGCAATTCACCTGTGTTACCTCGTCTGTATGTTTCCTGCGGTACAGCAGATTCGTTGTACAACGCACACCTGAAGCTGGTAAAAGCGCTTCAGAAGACGGCATTTGATCTTACGCACGAGGAGATCCCCGATCGTACACATGAATGGGCTCTCTGGGATACGGAAATCTTGCATTTCCTGACCCTTTATGTTCGGTAAACCAGTCCAGCAGTCATGTTTTGTCAGACGGAGGTACAAACAATGAAAATGATTGGCAGAGAGACCGAATACCATCGCTTGTGTGATCAGCTGAAGTCGGAGGAGTCCACGGTTGCCCTGATCCACGGCCGCTCTGGTATGGGGCTGACACGTCTGGCTCTGGAAGTTATGCAGCACAGTGATGTCCGAAGCGTTTATGATGTTGGACACATGGTAGACGAGCCCCTCTTGACATCCTCTTTCCGGCATGCGCTGGCTGCTTCCTTTGAGGATGCGCCACAGGATGAACACGCTTCCCTGCACCAATTGTTCTCATGGCTGTTTCATAAAGCTGAATCGGAGCATATTCTCCTGGTACTGGACAATTTCCATGATGCCTGTAAAGCATGCCCGGGGTTGCTTCCGACAATTCAGGATCTGCACACTGCCTTCCGCACAGACTCACGTCTTCATATCCTGCTTGTCGGCCAGACTGCATTTCTGCCTCAGAAGGCATTCTCAACAGCAGACCTGCTGATTCAGCTTCAGCCTCTGACCCGGGATGACGCTTATCGATTCTATCCTTCCCTTCCTGAAGAAGATCAGGAACTGCTTTATTATCATATTGGCTCCGTACCTTTTTACCTGTCCATGATCGATCCTAAAAAAAGTGCACGTGAAAACATTTTGCACCTGCTGATCGAGCCACAGGCGCCTCTTGCGCACTACATACCGGATTATATTACCCGGTACAACAAACAGGCTGCCAATCTGAACGCTGTTCTTCTTGCCATAGCACACGGTTGCTCAACTTTCAAGGAAATTCTTGTGTTTGCGCATACTTCCACCAGCCCGACTCTGGTTGACCTGCTTAAAAAGCTGACCTCTATAGGCATTGTTGAAAAAAAGGTCGGACCACTGATCCCCGGTAAACGTCAGGAAATTGCCTATCGGTTTGCCGATCCTCTTGCGCGGTTTTATTATCATTATCTGTTTCCATTTGAACGTGAGCGTACACTTATGATTCCCTCCGATTTTATGGAAACATTCATTCTTTCTGAAACGGATCATTCCGAAGACCCGGACGCTATCGATTTTCCTTTCTGATTCCTTAAACTGAAAAGCGACATCACCGGCAATTCTGCCACGTGATGTCGCTTTTAATTTCAGTATCCCACAACCATCCTTCCAGAATGATTATCGTATACACTGCTAATCATGCCGGTTTTTTTGAGAATAGCATCAGAAGAACATCAGTATTCCCTGTGCGGCCGCCACACCCAGACATGCTGCTATGGCAACAAACAGCAGTCCCTTGCCACGCCAGGCTGCCAGAACACCTGCAACCATACCGGCCAGTGCTGAAATCAGCGCCTGCGGATCACCACCACTGACATACCCGGTCGAATACACTATGTCCGGCACAATCATGGCTGTCAGGACCGTATACGGAATATACTGCAGGAAAGATTTCAGAAACCGATTCCGGATCTGCTTCCTCATCAGTACCAGTGGCAGCATCCGGATAAGATATGTAACAAGTGCCATAACCAGAAGATAAGGAACAAAAGCAGAAAATGTCATGGCTTCTCCTCCTCTTCTCCGTCCGGCACCGGAAACAATGCGGCCGCAATACACGACGCCAGGACTGCGCAGAGTATCATCCGATATCCGCCTGACAGTCCCTGTGCCCATGGCAAATACCGAAGCCCGAGACTGATCAGTCCGGCTATGGTTGCTGCCACACAGATCGCCCGGTCTTTCCTGGCCGCGGGCAGAACAACCGCCAGGAACATTCCATAGATTGCAATGCCAAGCACATTCCGTACAAACACCGGAAGCAGACTTCCGGCAGCCGCACCGAGAAAAGTCCCAAGTGACCATCCGATATACGGTACTACCATAAGGCCTGCAAGATAGGGGAACCGCAAAGTTCCAGGCTGAGTCATGGCCACTGCAAAAATTTCATCCGTATTTCCAAAGGCAAAGATCATCCTTTTTCCGGTCCCCATATCCGGTCCCATCTTCTGCGACAGCGACAGGCTCATCAGTGCATACCTCAGGTTAATCGTAAACTGAGCCAGTGCCATTTCCACCAGCGGTGCCTGTGTTGCAATCAGCCCAATGCCAGCCAGCTGGCCTGCACTGGTAAGATTGGTCATAGAGATCAGGAGTGCTTCCCACGGCGTAAGACCCGCTGCAATCGCTTGTATCCCGAATGCAAAGGATACTGACAGATATCCCAGCCCAATAGGCACGCCATGTCGAATTCCTTTCTGAAATAATGCTCTCATGCCTGCAGACTCCTTTTAAGCGTTAAAATCAGACTGCATGTTTTTTCTGGCCGCAGCCAGCATCAGCTTAATCCGGTTCAGCTGATTGACTTCACTTGCTCCCGGATCAAAATCCACTGCTACAATGTTTGCTTCCGGATATGTCTGTTTCAGTTTTTTGATTACGCCCTTGCCTACTATGTGATTCGGCAGACAGGCAAATGGCTGAATGCATACAATATTCGGGTATCCGCTCTCCAGAAGCTCCGCCATTTCACCGCAGAGAAACCATCCCTCACCATACTGATTGCCCATGGAAAGAACAGGCCGCGCAAGATCCGCAATATGGTCAATGTCTGCTGAAGGCTGGAAATGCCTGGACTTTTTCAGAGCTTCCAGCACAGGCTTTCTGAAGTACCGTATGACCTTCAGTCCCTGATTGTGCAGCCAGGCAACTGAAGCGCTCTTTCCAAGGAACTCCGCTTTATAATTTGCATTATAAAGTGTATAACAGAAAAAATCGATCAGGTCCGGAACACATGCTTCCGCACCTTCCTGTTCCAGCACTTCCACCAGATGATTGTTGGCAAACGGCATATACTTGACCAGTATTTCCCCGACAATACCCACTCTGGGCTTCCGAAGGTCTTCATGAATCGGCAAATGATCAAAATCATCCACCAGGTCCCGGCAAATATCAATATATCCTTTCTTGCCATAAGGATGAACGCCGGTAAGATCCTCGATAATGATCTTCTTCCAGTGCTCGAACAGCCTGTCAGCGCTTCCCGCTTCCTTTTCGTAGGGACGCATACGCAAAAGACATTTTCCGAGCAGATCACCAAGAAGCAGTGTCTTGGCTGATCCAAGGATCAGAGCAAGCGGCGGACGGAATCCCGGATTGGTTTCCATACCATTCAGGTTCACCGAAATTACGGGAATATGACTCATTCCGGCTTTGGCGAGTGCACGCCGTATAAACCCGACATAATTACTGGCACGGCAGCAGCCGCCGGTCTGGCTCATCATCAGAGCCAGATGATCCGTATCATACCTGCCGGAAAGCACAGCCTCCATCATCTGACCTACGGTTATGATCGACGGATAACAGGCATCATTGTTGACAAACTTCAGCCCCATATCGATCGCGGTCCGTGTATCATTATGCAGCATGACCAGATGATACCCATAGCGTCTGAACAGCTGCTCCAGAATGTCAAAATGAATCGGGCTCATCGCCGGTGCCAGGATTGTATATCCTTCTTTCTGCATTTCCCGGGTATAAATCGTCCTCACATACGGCTCAGGATGTGCCGGTACAAACGTCCCGCCCGCATCATGTACCTTCATGGCTGCAAGCAGTGAACGGATTCGGATCCGCGCTGCTCCAAGATTGCTGACCTCATCAATTTTCAGCACCGTATGGAGTTTCCCGCCTGAAACCAGTATATCATTGACCTGGTCCACTGTGACTGCATCAAGGCCGCAGCCAAAGGAGTTCAGCTGTACGAGTTCAAGATCGTCCCTTGTTGTCACAAACTGAGCAGCAGTATAGAGCCGTGAATGATACACCCACTGATCATTGACCCGCAGCGGTCGGACCGACTGAAAGCTCTCAGGCACACTGTCCTCTGTCAGTACGGCAAGGCCATACTCTGCAATCATCTGTGAAATCCCGTGATGTATCTCCGGATCCGTGTGGTAAGGCCGTCCTGCCAGCAGTATGCCTTTCCGATGATGGTCCTGCATCCATTTAAGGACGCGGCTGCCTTCAGACCGGATATCTGCTTTCGCCTGGCGCTGTTCCTGCCATGCAGCATGGGCTGCACTCTGAACCTGCGCGGCAGGAATCTGCCATTCTTCCCGGCAGAGCCGGACCATACGCTCCGTAAAGATCTGCTCGTTTTCCAGACTCACAAACGGACGAATAAACCGTACTTTTCCTTCTACAATGTCCTCCACGTTATTCTTCAGGTTTTCAGGGTATGCACATACAATCGGACAGTTATAGTGATTCTGAGCACCGGCTTCTTCCTGATATTCATAAAAAACACTGGGATGAAAAATGGTATCGATTGAGTGATCGATCAGATACTGAACATGTCCGTGTGCCAGCTTGGCCGGATAGCATTCGCTCTCGGACGGAATAGATTCCATACCCCGGGAATAGATTTTCCTGGATGATGCGGGTGAAACAACCACCCTGAACCCCAGATGCGTAAAAAAGGTGTGCCACAGCGGATAGTTTTCCCAGATATTCAGCACACGTGGAATCCCTATGGTTCCCCTCGGTGCATCCTTTTCCGCCAAGCTCTTGTACCCAAAAATCCGCTTCAGCTTATATTCCTGCATATTCGGACTTTTTTCCCGGGTCTGACCCTTTCCAAGTCCACGCTCACATCGGTTTCCCGTAATATGTTTCCGGCCCCCGGGAAAGATGGTCTCTGTCAGCATACAGTGATTCTGACAGAATTCACAATGCCGTGTATCCGTTTCCCATGAAAGGGAAAGCATGGCATCCAGTGAAAGCGTTGTGGTTTCCCCGCCATCATACCTGTCTCTGGCAAGAAGAGCTGCACCAAAAGCACCCATCAATCCTGCGATATTCGGTCGAATCGCATCAATCCCGGCGATTTTTTCGAACGCGCGCAGAACCGACGGATTCAGAAAAGTTCCGCCCTGTACAACAACATGCTGCCCCATTTCCGAGGCATCTGTCAGCTTGATCACCTTATAGAGCGCATTCCGTATGACTGAATATGCAAGTCCTGCAGCTATGTCTTCGACAGCTGCGCCTTCCTTCTGTGCCTGCTTGACATTGCTGTTCATAAACACCGTACAGCGTGTACCCAGATCAATCGGATGCCGGGACCGTATGGCTTCCATGGCAAAGCTTTCCACACTGTATCCGAGACTTACCGCGAAACTTTCCAGAAACGATCCACAACCGGAGGAGCATGCTTCATTCAGCAGCACAGTATCCACCGCGCCGTTTTTCAGACGGATATACTTCATATCCTGTCCGCCGATATCCAGCACGCAGTCTACATCCGGATCAAAAAACGCTGCCGCCGTTGCATGGGCTACTGTCTCCACTTCACCATCTTCCATATGGAACGCTGTTCGCATCAGTTCCTCGCCATAACCTGTTGAGCAGGAACGTACAATCCGTGCAGTCTCCGGAAGAATCTTTTTCAGTTCACCGATTGCCCGAAGTGCGGTCTTCAGAGGCGAACCCTGATTGTTTGCATAAAAAGACCACAGCAGCTGCCCGGCTTCACTGATCAGTACCAGCTTCGTCGTGGTGCTTCCTGCATCCACGCCCAGAAAGCAGTTGCCATGATACTGTTCAATATTCCCCACCGGCACATACGCAAGATCATGGCGGGCTGTGAATTCGTAAAAATCGTCTCTGGACTCAAACAGCGGCTCCATCCGCTTCAGTTCATAGGTCACCATGACTCCGTCCGACATGGTATGGACAAGAGAGTCCAGTGATACTGCCTCATGTTGTTTTGCCAGTAATGCTGCACCGATTGCAGCAAAAAGGTGTGCCTGTTCAGGAGCAATAGCTGTTTCGTCTGTCAGGTGCAGAGTCCTGATGAAAGCTGCTCTCAGCTGTGGAAGAAAATACAATGGTCCTCCGAGAAAGGTAACCGTACCACGTATGGGCTTTCCGCACGCAAGTCCTGATATCGTCTGGTTTACAACAGCCTGAAAAATGGAAGCTGCCAGGTCCGGTCTTGTTGCCCCGTCATTGATCAGTGGCTGAATGTCCGACTTGGCGAACACTCCGCACCGTGCAGCAATCGGATAAATCTCCTGATAGTTTGCAGCCTCCTGATCAAGCCCTGTGGCATCTGTCTGCATCAGCGCTGCCATCTGGTCTATGAATGCTCCGGTGCCGCCTGCACACACGCCATTCATGCGTTCTTCCAGTCCACCCCGGAAATATATGATTTTTGCATCCTCACCGCCCAGTTCTATGGCCACATCGGTCTGAGGGTACCTGTCTTCGATTGCCTCGGCTACAGAAACCACTTCCTGTACGAACGGGATATGTAAAGCCTTACACAGATTCATGGCGCCGGAACCGGTTGCTGCCGGGCGTATTTCGCATGGTCCCAGCTGTGACTGCGCCTGCTTCAGCAACCGCAGCAGCGTTTCCTGAGTTCTCGCGCCATGGCGTTCATAAGCGCCAAACATCAACCGGCCAGCCTCATCAAGAATGATCAGTTTGACTGTTGTTGATCCGACATCCATGCCCGCAAGATATGTTTTCATATGTTAATCCTTATCCTTCTGTTTGGGTTCTGTGCGGTCCCATCACTTTCCGGACCAGCTGTCTGGTATTCGTCAAGCGCTCAGACTTTCCTTCCGTGTGTTTCAGTTCAACCCTGCTGTCTGTTCAGCGTTTCCTGCGCTGCGATCCGTCGCTTCAGCCATCCGCCATACCTGTAATACAGAATAAACAACACGGATGTCAGGACCCATGTCATCGGATAGCTCACCAAGACTGTACGCATTGTGTGATGACCCGGCAGATAGAAGAGAATCCATGCAACTCTGACCAGACATACTCCGAACAGTGTCAGCATGGTCGGAATCAGAGAATCCCCGCTGCCCCTGACGGCACCGGACAGCACTTCAACGCAGACATAGGTGACCCAGAAAGGAACCAGAAACCTGAGGATGTCCATCCCCTGCTGCATTACAACCGGATCGTTGGTAAAAAGTGTATACAGCACCGGTCCGAATATCAGCAGAAGTAGTGACATGAGCACGGACGCGACAGCGGACTGTGCCAGACAGGTCCGTACCCCTTTTTTCAGACGTTCATACTGTCCCGCGCCAAAATTCTGACCCGAGAATGTCGTCATAGCCACTCCGAATGCATTGATCATCATCCAGAACAATCCGTCAATCTTTCCGTATGCGGTCCAGCCTGCCAGTACATCTGTGTCAAACCCGTTTACGGCAGACTGAATCAGCACATTACTCACAGAATACATGACAGACTGAAGGCCTGCTGGCAACCCGATGCGTACGATCCGCACCAGGATTCCTGTATCCGGTTTCAGTTCCCGCACTGAAAGGTGCATACTGCCCGGGCTCCGTATCAGGGTAGCAAGAACAAGACCACCTGCAGCCATCTGACTGATAACCGTTGCAATCGCCGCACCGCGCACGCCCATATCCGCACCAATGACCAGAATAACATCGAGTACAATATTTGTCAGCGCTGCCGTCATCAGAAAATATAATGGTCTGCGTGAATCCCCGACTGCACGCAGGAGACCCGAGCCCATGTTGAAAATCATCTGGGGAATCATGCCCAGAAAATAGATACGCAGATAGCTGACGGCATGCGGGAGTACATCTGACGGAGTCTTCATCATAAGCAGCATCTGTCTGGAAAGCAGGAGACCCAGTGTTGTCAGGATCGCACCGAAAACCACTGCCATCACAACAGAAGTATGCACGGTTTTCCGGACACTTCTCTGATCCCTGGCTCCATAACACTGGGAAAGCACAACTGTCGCGCCGGATGAAATACCAACAAAGAAGCCGACCAGCAGATTAATCAGCGTGCCCGTTGCGCCGCCCACAGCCGCCAATGCTTCCTTGCCAACCGCCTTACCGACAATCATGGCATCTACAGTATTATAAAGCTGCTGAAAAAATGTTCCCAGCAGAATCGGAAAGAAGAACAGCAACAGCTGTCGTCCGATCGCTCCTTCAATCATGCCTGTCTGTACTTCATTGCGCGCACGGTTCTTCTGCATGCCGGGTACCTCCTTGTTCATCACTGCGCAGGAGATATATCACAGGGTGCAGGGTTTGGCAAGACCTGTTATTGCTTCAAAAAACAAGAAAAACACAAGATCTTTCTTTACCATAATAATCAAAATGCTATAATTGTTTTCACATCAGACCGATCACTGATCGCTTGATCCTTTGATGCTTCTGATCACAAGGAGGAGAATGAAGATGAAAAAACTATTTCTG
>ONWQ01000429.1 GCA_900321565.1 uncultured Eubacteriales bacterium | reverse complement strand
GCGGACAGTTTCCGATTCTGAATGATGTGACACTGGCTCAGGGCATACGCAATCAGGAAACGCATACTGAGTGCGTGAAAAGGCCAGGCCGGCTCAGAGAGCAGGGAAGATGGACAGGAATGCCGGGAAGGGTAACCGGCTTTCACTGCAGTGCTCCTGCACATATAGATACGTACATAATCCGGGCATGGCAGTAAGGCGCCTGAAAACAGAGGCAACGCCTGTCAGCTGCATACCAGCGGCTTCCGGTGTATGCCAGGGAATGGCAGTCAAGGCTCTGATTCCGGAGCCTGATGCTGTGCCAGGTAAGTTTCCCGCAACAGGATACATGAGTCAATCTGTTTGACGGCGCCATCCCAGGGCCGGGTGAATTCATAGGACTGGTCATAGCGGAATCCGAAATGCTCAGCAAGGAGCCGGGAACGGAGATTTTCGCGGAAATAACCGTAGCGGAAGTCCGTGGCGCCCAGTTTCAGGAAGGCAAGGTCCAGCAGAAGCGCGACAATTTCCTTTCCATAGCCGTGTCCCTGGTAGCGGGTCCCGATACAGATGCCGGATTCCTCGAAATGTCCGGGCTCATTTTCACGGATCGCGCACAGGCCAATGGCTTCATCCGTGTCCCTGAGTGCGACAAAGTAGGCATAGTGATCCTTCTGATACCGGATGCTTCTCTGACACCGGTCCCTGGCATCCTCCTCAGTGAGGGTGGGTGTATACAGCATCCATTGGTATACAGCCTCATCACTCCAGACAGCTTCCAGCATGGACTTCCAGTCGCTTTCCCGGGCTTTGCGCAGACGGATATGCTTTGCTTCCAGAACTTCCGGCATGCAGGGCGCTCCCTGGGATTCCGGATGGCCTGCCAGGGCCGGTTCGTTGAGAAACTGCCAGATTCGGCACGTCGCAAGTTCTTCCTTTTTCATAGCCCGGAGCTGCTTATCACTGACCCAGCGGAAGGCAATGGTTTCACCTTCCTGCAGGACAATCTGGTCCTTTCCGATATCGGTAAGACACAGGTATTCAACAAATATCGCTCTGTGTCCGGGATGGATGATCCGGCCGACCTCCCGGAGCGTATCCGCATGAATCCCGGTTTCTTCAGACAACTCCCTGCGCGCACACTCAAGCGGCGTCTCGCCCTGGAGTGCGGAGCCGCCTGCACTGGCTTCCCACATACCGCCCAGAGGCTTCCTGAAATCCCGCTGCATGAGCAGGATGCTTCCATCTCTGTGCCGGACAAGGATCTCACAGACAAGGTGAAAACATCCCTCCGGTACAGGCTCCCCGCGCACCAGGGTCATGCCTTCCAGTTTGTTCATGGACTGATCATATGCATCCCAGAGTTCCATATGCTGCCTCCCGGAGTTCACTGATTTCAGACTGTGAAGCGGATAACCTGCTGCTCAGCATCCACGGTGGCCTCTGTGCCCAGGGGCAGGATACAGCGCGGCATGGCATGGCCGACATTGAGGTTACAGACAACCGGAAGATCCTTCCGGTCAATGACCTGGACCAGCATTTGCCTGTATTCTCTGTCGTAGGTTTCATCCATGGGTTTTCCGACCAGAACGCCGGATACATGATCGAACACGCCTGCGTTTTTCAGTGCTTCAAGGGCACGACGGTATTTATCCGGAGCCGGTTTTTCCTCACTGGTCTCCAGGAGCAGGATCCGGCCCTTCCATTCCTCTGCTTCAGGAAACAGATGGTATTTCCTGCACAGGGATGGCATGTCTGCATATCGCTCATCATAAAAACAGTCATACATGGAATCAATGCATCCGCCGAGAATCTTTCCGGTGAACACAGGGGCACCCTGCAGCAGTTCAAACCCGCGATCGGGGTGTGCTCTGAGGGGCAGCCCGACCTGATCCGGCGCAAAGCTCTGTCTTTCCCCGTACCATACCGGGCTGGGCCGGACTTCACGGATGGTCCCGGTGCGGATCAGTTCTTCAAAGTATGAACGGGTATACGGGAGCATTTCCGGGCTCAGTTCGCACAGATCCGGGAGGAAAGCCTGGCCGTAAAAGGTCCGCAGCCCGACTTTGTGCAGCATGAGATGATTGATGGTCGTATCTGAAAAACCGAGGAACGGTTTGTCTGTAGCGGCATCGGCAAGCGCATGGCGCTCGAACAGATATGGCAGGAGACGATAGGTATCATCCCCGCCAATGGCACACAGGATCATGTCCACTTCAGGATCACGGAATGCATCCAGCAGGTCCTGGGCACGCTTCTCCGGGTGGGCTTTGAGGTAGTCCTGGCCTTTGAGTGCATTGGGCATGCACCTGACCTGCAGGCCGTATTCCCTGAGCCGCCTGAACCCGATATCCGTTTCAAAGCGGATCCAGAGCTCTCCGAGAATCCCGCTGGACAGGCTGACGATGGCAATGGTTCTGATCATGGTTTCTCCTTTTGTACCGGATACTGAATTTCAGGGGGTTGGACCGGGCCGAATTACTCACTGTACTCAACCGTATAGCCTTTTTTCAGGCACCAGCGTTCGGCCGGGGAATCTTTCGCAACCAGGAACTGAGCGGTGCATGCGTCTGGGAATGCATCATCCTCGATGGATGTCAGGCTTGCGGGCAGTGTGACCTTTTCCAGTGATATGCATTTCTGAAATGCCTTGCTGCCGATGGCCCTGACACCATCGCGAAGCGTCAGAATCCTGAGCCGGGCACACATGATGAATTCACCCATGGGGATGGTCTGTATGGTTCCGGGGATGGTCAGTTCCTCGAGCGTGACGGCAAGCACGAAACCGGTTCCGGAAAAGCCGGTTACGAGATGCCCGTCAAGCTGAAACGGAATAACCAGACTGGTATCATCCCCGTTGTATTTCAGGATGACAGCCGTGGAATCAGACTGCACCCTGTACTGGAAATCCTGGGACGTACCGGTCTGTTCCACAACCGTCTTGGCCTGCGGATTCCGGATGCGGTACCATAGGTGCCTGAAATCCACACGATACCCGCCGACCAGTACGCCGAGCGCTATGGTCAGGACTGCTGCGAGCAGAATCCAGATCATGGCTATCTTTCTGGCGTTACGGCCGCCATTTGTATAGCTGGCGTCTGCTTCCAGGTGAAAATGCGTGGGATCATTCGGATCGTAAAGGACATCGACCGTTGCTCCGAGCGGATATTTATCCTCGTCCAGATTGTTGCTGTTCCTCACGCGATACTTCCTTCCATAGGAAGTAAACTCAATGACGGGTAACGAGATGTGCGTGGGATACCTTCCGCTGCGGATTTCCAGGTCTTCAAAGTCAACGATTGTTCCCGTTGTCCGTGAGTATTCCCGCTCATCCCGGCGACGTTTCGACCGGGCGAGGCTGATTCCGGTGAAGAAGAGTATCCAGCCGAAGAATGAGGATACGGCAAAAAAGATAAGCATTTTGATCAGGGTGTCCTGCATGGCCAGGCCCTCCATTCATATACGTTCTGTTTATGCTGTGACAGTGTCTGATCTTAAGAAAGGCATATTGCCATGACTGATCGTCCGCAGACGGGCCGTTCCGGGAATACCTGCCTGTGTGAACAGTATATCAGAACACAGGAGGCTGCTCAATTGAAAAACCAGAAAAAAGACCCTTGCCTGAACTAAAACTGACCTTGGAAACTGTGTTTTTGCAGGTCCTGTCTGAGCGGTGTGTGCATTTGACTTCCTGCTCGGACCGAGTATACTGACTGTCCTGCGCAGAAGATGATCAGGGATGGGAGACTATGCCTGCCAGTGCTTCGGCAGACTGACATGTGTCCGATGCCGGCGACCAGGGTCTGTGCAGAATCAGGTACCGGCAGTGGGACGGAGTGAGTCGGAGGTGGTCTTTCTTGCATGATATCTGGAACCCATGGCATGG
>ONWQ01000430.1 GCA_900321565.1 uncultured Eubacteriales bacterium | reverse complement strand
CCGGTGGGCCTGTGTGAGCGCGGGTATGCGGATATGAAACTGGTTGTTCGTTCCAAAGGCGGACATTCATCCAACCCGTTCCATGGCACTTCTCTGGGCTGCATGGCACAGGCGATCCATGGGATTCTGACACATATGCCGGATGCACATCTGTCTGATGTAGTACTGCACTCCCTGAAGTCAATTGCACCGTTTGTCACGGAAGAACCCATGAAGACATGGGTCCGGGACCCGCAGAAGTATACGGAAGAACTGATCGGATGGATGCTACGGCATGAAAGCACGTATTACCAGGTCCGGACGACTGCTGCACCGACCATGATCCGGGGTGGCTCGGAAGCCGGGAATGTCATGCCGCAGGACATGGAAGCCGTGATCAATTTCCGGCTCTGTCAGCCGGACACTCCGGAGCGACTGATTGAACACTTCACGCCTGTAGTCGGACCGGAAGTGGAACTGAGCTATGTGCAATGTATTGGCCCGTCAGTGCCTTCGGATCCGGAAGCCTGGGGCTTTGCTCAGCTGCTGGAGGTTCTGCAGCACTATTTCGACCGACTGGTGTTCATTCCGGCACTGAACCGAGCGGCAACGGATGCAAGGCAGTATGAATGTCTCAGCCGCTGTGTCCTTCGGTTCGGACCTTTTCTGGAGGAAGAAGACATCTCCAAGGAAGGGATCCATGGAACCAATGAACGGATCTCGGTCCGGGCCTATCTTCAGGGTATTCGTGTGATCCTGCGCCTGATGGAGCAGACATGTTGTGAAAAGCGAGGAAATCTGGAATGAGTGAGCGCACATGGCAGATTCTGGTGGATGCGTTCCCGAAACTGCTGGAATACGGGATCAAGGTTACGATTCCGCTGACATTGTTGTCTTTTTCCCTGGCCCTGCTGATCTCAGTGGGTGTGGCCCTGATCCAGTATGCGAATGTCAGAGTACTCCGGCAGATCTGCCGGTTCTATATCTGGATTGTTCGAGGAACGCCGCTGCTTGTACAGCTGTATCTGGTATTCTATGGCCTGCCGAGTGTCGGGATCCTGCTGGATGCTTACCCGACGGCTGTGCTGGTATTCGGGTTCAATGAAGGTGCATACATGGCAGAAAGTATGCGTGGCGCACTGGAAAGTGTTTCCCGGGGGCAGACAGAAGCCGGGTATTGTGTAGGCCTGAACTATATGCAGATCATGTGGCATATTGTTCTGCCGCAGGCTTTCCGTACGGCCTTCCCGGCACTGTCCAACTCACTGATTTCCATGGTCAAGGGCACATCACTGGCTGCATCCATTACGGTTATGGAAATGTTCCGGGAAGCGCAGGTGATCAATGGACGTGTCTATGAGTCCCTGGGGCTGTATACTGAGGTCGCGCTGATCTATCTTGCCTTCTGTACTATTCTCACATGGCTGCAGCATAAGGGCGAGAAAAAACTGGCAGGGTATGGGAGGTGAAGGTCATGATGCTGGAAGTCCAGGGCGTCCGCAAGGAATTTGAGGGTCAGGAAGTCCTCAAGGGGATTGACCTGAAAGTGAACAAAGGTGATGTGATCGCCATTCTGGGACCTAGCGGTTCCGGAAAAACGACCTTTCTGCGCTGCCTGAATTTTCTGGAGCGTGCAGATGCCGGAACACTGACTTTTGACGGAGTGACCTATGACCTGCATCAGGCAACACGCCGGCAGATTGCGCAGATCCGGGAAAAAACCGCATTTGTGTTCCAGAATTATAACCTGTTCCTGAACAAAACGGTTCTGCAGAATGTGACCCTTGGTCTGACGGTTGCACATCATATGCCCAAAGACCAGGCCCGGACGATTGCAGTACAGGCACTGGAACGTGTGGGCATGGCCGGTCGTCTGGACAGCTACCCGCTGCAGCTCTCGGGCGGGCAGCAGCAGCGCGTTGCCATTGCCAGAGGACTGGCACTGAATCCGGAGATTCTCTACTTTGATGAACCGACCAGTGCTCTGGACCCGGAACTGATCGGGGAGGTTCTGGCTGTCATGCGCCAGCTGGCAGAGGAGGGCATGACCATGCTGGTCGTTACGCATGAAATGGACTTTGCCAGGAACGTATCCAATCAGGTTATGTTCATGGAACATGGTTCCGTAATTGAATCAGCGCCGTCCAGGGAATTCTTTGCAAACCCCAGACAGGCGCGTTCACGTGAATTTATCCGGACAATCCTGGAAGCCAGGAAGTAATACGATGCTCAGATGCCGGCCAGGTCCCGGATTACGGCACCGGCAAGCATGAGCCCTGCCACAGAAGGCACGAATGCGGTAGACCCAGGTATACTGCGCTTGCCTGCTGGCAGGGCTTCTTCTGGTGTGCGGGGTGAAAGAGGCGGTTCAGTGGAATAGAGTACCTTCAGGTGATCCACATTCCGGCTGCGTAATTCATGGCGCATGACCCGGGCCAGCGGACAGACACTGGTCTGATAGATGTCAGCAAGCCGGAACGCAGACGGATCCAGCTTGTTTCCGGCCCCCATACAGCTGATTACAGGCACACCGGCCTCGCGTGCATTCAGAATGATCCGGATCTTGGCTGCCACGGTATCCACACAGTCTACGATATACTGGAATGCGGAGAAATCCAGCAGGTCTTGTGTTTCTTCCGAATAAAAGGTACGGTAGACGGTCACCCGGCAGTCCGGGTTAATATCCAGTACCCGTTCGCGTGCAATGTCGACCTTATATCTGCCCAGTGTGGAACGCAGCGCTATGATCTGACGGTTGAGGTTGGTTAGACTGACCTGGTCATGATCGATCAGATCGAGTGCACCGATCCCGGACCGTGCCAGTGCTTCAACCACGTATCCACCGACACCTCCGATCCCGAACACGGCTACACGGGAATGTTCAAGCCGGTTCATGCCTTCCTCTCCGAGGAGCATGCCTGTGCGGGAGAACGCCTGATTCATCGTAACACTTCTTTCTTAAACATAGTGTCAGCAGGAATATACACTTCGTCAGGGAAATTGACAAGACAGAACACAAAGGGAAAGGATGGAGCATGTGCTGAGCCGAGCTGCAAGCATACCGGTCCTGATCAGTATGATAATGGCCGGCGTGGTGATGGTCCTTGTCCTGGAATACCTGACGGTTCCGAGCAAACGTCGGGTTTATGGGATTGCCCTTTGTATGTACCTGGCTGTTTACCTCACGGTGACTTTTCTGGTACGCGTGCCGACTGCGGAAGCGCGGATCCGACTGATACCCTTCTGGACGGTCCGGGCTGCATTTTCCTGGGCAAACGGAAAGCTTACACTCCGGAGCCTGCGGTTTTTCCGGGAGATTGTACTGAATATGGTACTGTTTTTCCCTCTGGGTATGCTGCTTTCCGGATGGTGCAGGCACAGGGGACGTGTCCTGATACTGGGAATAGCGCTTTCAGTCGCAACAGAACTGATCCAGTATGTACTGCACCTCGGGCTTATGGAGACAGATGATGTACTCAACAATACACTGGGTCTTATCATGGGAATGATGGCGTATCAGGTACTGCATGAAACCGGCAGCGCACTGAGAGCATGATCATGCGTGAAAGGGCAGGAAATAGTGTACTGCCCTGCATGCATATTTGAGGAGGAAAGAATGAAACCTGACTGGAAATCTTTTCTGTGCATACTGCTT
>ONWQ01000432.1 GCA_900321565.1 uncultured Eubacteriales bacterium | reverse complement strand
TTTTCGGAGAGTGTCAAGGTTATGCAAACATAGGGATTCCATGTCAGATGAAGCACATACATTCGGCATTCTTGCCCTGCATTTTCAAGGACACTTTCTTTCCGGACCTAAGAATTCATGCTATACTCTTCTGGGCCTGAAAGCGCATTCATGCCAGGATAAAGCAGAAACATCCGCATTCCATCCGATTGATGCCTATATATGGGACCGGTTTTCCGGGTATGTCAGAGGAGGCTTCTATGTCCAGAGAGCAAACACCGGCAGAACGCATACGGTGCAGTACGGTAACCACATTCCGTAAAAAACTGTGGCGACCGTTCATACACGCAATTAAAACCTATCATCTGATTCAACCGGGAGACCGGATTGCGGTATGCATCTCCGGTGGAAAGGATTCCATGCTCATGGCAGTCCTTTTCAAGGAATTGCAGCCGCACAGTGAAATTCCCTTTGAAGTTGTTAATCTGTGTATGGATCCAGGATATGCTCAGCAGAACAGGGCAGCCATTGTCTCGAATGCAGAACTTCTGGATTTGCCACTCACCTTCTATGAGAACCGGATTTTTGATGTCACTGCCACCACACCGAAGAATCCCTGTTACTTATGTGCACGCATGCGACGTGGCAGTCTTTATGAACATGCGCAGAAACTTGGCTGTAACAAGATCGCCCTCGGGCATCACTTCAATGATGTCACTGAAACCATCATGATGAGCATGTTTTATGCAGGGCAGATTCAGTCCATGCCCCCCAGGCTGGACTCCAAGAATTTCCCCGGTATGCAATTGATCCGCCCGCTGTACGAAATTCATGAAGAGGATATCATTGAATGGCAGCAGACTCATGGACTGCGGTTTCTTCAATGCGCATGCCGACTCACAGAGGCAGCAGCTGTACAGGGAAATGAGCATGTTTCCAAAAGAAAGGAAATAAAAACACTGCTTCACGCACTGGAACTGCAGAACCCGGATGTCCAGAAGAATATTTTCAACAGCCTGCATAATCTTGACCTCGACACCATGGTCGGATGGAGGTCAGCGAACGAAACACACACCTTTCTGGAAAGGTTTAACACTGAAGTAAACGATTGAAAAATCCCCGCGCAATAAGGAATACTGGCCATTTGCGGTTTTCACAAGCATACAGACTGGAGGCACTCATATGCACGATCCGGAAGCTTACCGGTTGACTCAGATTGTTCCATCAGAACGTCAGGTTTGTCACCAGCAGACTGAGTTCTACGCATTCATTCACTTTACTGTAAATGCATTCACAGACCGTGAGTGGGGTGACGGCACTGAATCTCCTGAAGTTTTTCAGCCCACTGAACTGGATGCACGGCAATGGGTACGTGAAATCAGGCAAGCCGGTATGAAAGGGCTCATTCTGACATGTAAGCATCATGATGGATTCTGTCTCTGGCCAAGTCGTCTGACCAGTCATTCTGTAGCCTCCTCGCCCTATAAAAATGGTCATGGTGATGTCGTACGTGAAGTCTCTGATGCATGCCGGGAAGCCGGACTCCGCTTCGGGATCTATCTTTCACCATGGGATCGCAACAGTGCCCTGTACGGCGAAGGTAAACCCTACGATGACTATTTCGTCGGTCAGCTGACAGAGCTTCTGACGGGCTATGGTCCCATTTTTTCCGTCTGGTTTGACGGTGCATGCGGGGAAGGTCCGCAGGGGAAAAAGCAGTATTATGACTGGGACCGCTATTATCAGACAGTTCGTTCGCTCCAGCCCATGGCCTGCATCAGTGTCTGTGGCCCTGATGTCCGCTGGTGTGGAAACGAAGCGGGGGACACTCGGGATGCCGAATGGAGTGTAGTACCCAAAAGAACGGCAGACACTGAAAAAGTCGCTTCTGCAAGCCAGCACGAAGATCAGGCAGAGTTCCGGCAACGGAAAATTTCCGCCAAGGATCGTGACCTGGGAAGCCGGGAAATGCTTAAGGATGAGCATGATCTGATCTGGTACCCGGCCGAAGTCAATACATCCATCCGTCCCGGATGGTTCTGGCATGAGTCAGAAAACAGTCAGGTGCGCCCTCTTACTGAACTCATTTCTATTTATGAGCACAGTGTCGGTGGCAATGCGACTTTCCTGCTGAATATTCCCCCTGACCGCAGAGGTCTGCTTCATGAGCAGGATGTGCAGCGCCTGCATGAGTTCGGAGACTGGATACGTCGGTCCTTCACCAGAAATCTGTTGCAGCAGTATTCCATCTCCTGCCACGCATCTTCTGTGGCACCCGACAGTCAGCCCGAGTATGCGCTCACTTCAGACTCCGAAGCGTTCTGGATGGCAGAGGAAGAGCAGGCCGTGTTTACCGCTGACTGGCATGTCATGGAGCGTGTTACCCACATTGTTCTGTCCGAAAATATCCGTTGCAGCCAGCGCATCGAGCAATTCTGCATTGATCTGCTGACAGAGCATGGATGGAAAGAAATCGCAGCACATGAAACAGTCGGATACAAATACATCTGCCCTGTCGCTTCAGTGTCAGCCAGTGCTGTCAGAATCCGCATTCATAAGTCAAGGCTCGCACCTACCCTGTCTTTTGTCGGAGTCTACAGTGACTGCACACTGTAATCTGCAGCCGGGAATCCGCAGGCACAGGTTAGTTCAGGCTGTGACTCCATAAACCTTCCCGGGCCAGCACACAACAGAACCAGTCACAGTTCACCCAGAATACTCTCTATGATAAAACGCAGAAAGATAAAGAAAAGGAACCATGAAGTTCAGACTGATCAGTCCATGCTTCATGGTCCCTTTTCTATTGTTTGCCTTCCGTATTGTTTACCTTCCGTTTCAGCGGCCGAATGCGTCTGCAGCCAGTACATAGTCTTCCCAGGAATCATCTACGTATGTAATCCAGCCATCAATCCCGCCAAGTTCCGGTGTATAGTAGAGTCCGAACATTCCACCGGCAGCAGCATCGGTTGTAAATACCCATTTGTATTCATGACCTTTTTCCAGAGGTACAGGATCAAACGTTGCCGTTTCAGTGATGGCTGTAATGATATGCGTCATATCATACCCGAACACAGTCAGAACTTCCTCCGTATCGCAGTCCACCAGCTGAACCTTCACTTCGCCCCAGTCTCTGCGGAGATTGCCGTCATCGAACTTGCAGTCCAGACGCTCCACGGAATCATACTCAGCAATGAAGTGCTGTTCAAGTGTATGGAACTGGTCATCCTGCTGCAACGGCACAACCCATTCCGGTTCATAAGAAGACTGGATATGCGTGGAAAATGCATAAGGTGCATCAAGCATGGAATGCAATGCAAAAAGTGCCGGGATCAGGAAGCAGCAGATGCCTGCCAGGAAGCGAAAGCGAAGCCATCCTGTGTGAGAGGAAATTTCCTCTGAAGGATCAGAGATCTGATACTTCGGATGCTTGAATAACGCATTGACAAGCAGAATCGCGGACATCATGGAGAACAGAATCGTTGGATTCAATGTATTGAATACGCTGCCAAACATGGCGGACATTTCCTTGCCTGCATGATACCTTGGCCCGATCACTTCATTTAGAATACCCAGTTCAAACAGATTCTGTGTCAGGTCGTTCGGCCACACCGCAAACGTATAAAGAACAAATACACCCATAAAAATCAGGTCCAATGCCCAGAATGCATCATTGCGTTTGTGCATCATTGAACCCATGACAAGGAAAGGAACACAGAGCAGTGTCCATTGCGGATGCCAGAAACTCAGGCCGAAAGTAATAAACATTACGAAGGATTCCAGATATACATACCACTGGAATACCTCGGTACGGTTTCGCGTATTGACAAAGAATGCCCAGCCGCAAACCGCGACCCATCCGAGCATGACCATGGACAGGGAAACATTGACGCTTGCAGGGAAACCAACATAGAAGATATAGTTCAAAGCGCCAAATCCGCCTACACCATAGTTGAACATGGCCCCGTCAAAATACGTATAGAAGAGACGTTCAACCAGGAAAAGCAGCATGAATACAATGGCATGCAGGATTGCACGGAAGAGATCCTTTTCCTTCAGAAGAAGCATGGGAGCATAAACAAGAAGTGCAAGATACTTGCACGTCATTGCCACTCCAAAAAAGAGTGAAAACTTCCACATGTCATCCTTGAAGTAGTAATACGTGCCAAGTAACACAAAAAACAGTGTTATGCTGTCATACTGGCAAAAAATGAACTGACTGTAAAAAGCAATCGGTGTGCTCATAAATGCGTATGCCGCAACGCGTGCACGCTTTCTGGAAAAGCCCACCTGGCGCATGATCCGGATAAGAAGCAGGCCGCAACCGATATAGGCAGCAATCGGAAGCAGGGTTGCCCAGAACTGGACAAAGAAAGAAACATGCGTCGTCACTTCTGTCTGAATACCAAGGATGCGCAGAGGTGCATTCCATATTGCAAACAGGAAGTATGTCGTAGGCATATATACACAGGCACCAATAACCGGCTGCGTGTAGCTGTACAGATCAGTAATGTGCCCGTTCAGGATTGCATAACCAGCTGCACTTGTATGCCGGATGTCACCCTCCTGAAAAACCAGATGTGCAAGAAAAGCCAGCACAGCAAAAATTACAAAGTCAAACCAGCGGATTCCCGCTTCCGTTTTCTGCTGCATGCTCTGAACAGCTCTGCGCTGAGTTCCTGATATCTGTTTGGTGTGACGTCTGGTTTCACTCATCTTCCGACTTCTCCTTTGGATTGGAATCTGGGAAATTGATTCGCTCTTCTTCAACAACGAGCGGCCGTCTCATGACTCTCTGGTTGATGGATGCAATATATTCACCCAGGAAACCCATGAAAATCAGGATTATGGAAAACATAAATAGAGTCACGATCAGCAGTGGTGCCTGGCCCGCATTGAACCTGTCCCAGTATACAAGCTTCATAATCAGATAATATATACCGATCAGCAGTGAAACCAGTGCCAGAGAAGCGCCGCCAAAAACGGCAATACGCATTCCCGCCTTTGTATAACTGGTGATCGACAGCATTGCAGCGTCATATAATGTATACAGATTATTATGCGTTTTTCCGGCGCGTCTTTTGGGCTGTTCATACGGGACTTCTTTCCGCTTTCCACCCAGCTCGGCGACAATTCCGCGGATAAAGGGTGTCGGATCCTCCAGGCGGCGCAGTACATCCAGAAAACTTTTGTCATACAGGCCGAACCCGGTAAACTGCTCAATCTGGTCAACAGCAGAATACTTGCGGATCATCTTGTAATACAGGCCACGCAGACGGTACATCAGTTTGTTTTCCTTAGAGCTTGTCTTGATGCCGCAAACGATCTGATAGCCTTCTTCCCAATATTTCAGGAATACGGGAATCAGTTCAACAGGATCCTGAAAATCTGCGCATACCGAGATTGCACAGTCTCCGCTGGTCTGGCACAATCCATAGTACGGACTGTTAAACTGGCCAAAGTTTTTCACATTGAAGATCGCCCGGATTTTGGGATTCTTCGCACATATAAGCCTTATCAGGTCCCGTGTATGATCCGTTGAGCAGTTATCAATCATGAGAATCTCATAATCGTACTGTGGCAGTTGATTCATCTGCTCCACGATTGCGCTTGTAATCGCTTCAACATTCTCTTCCTCGTTATAGCATGGAACCATGATGCTGACAGTTTTCCTGGTCATTGCATCAGACCTTCTTTCTCTCGGTGAACCCTTGCTGATTCCACGGTTTCCCGGATACCATCCTCAAAACAGTATTCAGGATACCATCCTGTGTCTTTCTGAACGTCTGTAATGTCGGCCATCAGATGCATAACCTGATTGGCCGGATAAGGTACCTGACCGATCTTGAGTACGTAATCCGGATCCGCAGCATCCCTGAGCTGCGTAAAGTACCATTTCAACGTATGCGTTTTGCCACTTCCCAGCGGGTATATACGTCCGTCTTTCCCATGATTCGCCAGTGCGATCAATGCACGTGCCGCATCCTTTGAATAGAGGTAATCCCATTCCTGTTCGCCTTTGGTCAGCGGGAACTCCCGCTTATCCATAATCGCGTTCATCAGCATGGGCAAAACAGAACGCGGATTATCATGCGGGCCGTAAACACTCAGAATTCTTGCCCACACATGCCGGATTCCAAACTGCCTGCATGCAATCCGTGTCATCTGACCCGCACACAGCTTGGCAATCCCATACCCGTTCACAGGAAATGCCGGTGTATCGGCACTGAGGATTCCTTCTCTCGGTCCATATTCGGCCTGGGAACCCGTTCCCACAAAAACACTGCAACCAAGGCGCGCAGCCGCATTCACGGCCTCAAGCGCATGACGTACATTGTCATTCTGCAGCATCATATCATCACGTTCAGGCCCTATGGTGCCAGCCCATCCAAGGTGAAAGAATGCATCCACTGTGCCGCTTATCCTGTCAGGAAGCATGGCCAGATCCTTCAGATCACAGGCAATCCGAATGGCTCCATCCGGAATATCATCCTCACGTCTGGAGCCAGGTCTGTAAACAGCAAAAACCTCTGTTTCCTCAGCCAGCAGGGCTGCAATCAAGGCAGTGCCTACAGCACCGGTCGGACCGGTTACAACACAGCGACGGATGCACCCGCTCATGAGTCTTCCTCCATGGGAATATACATATTTGCCTTCAGTTCTTCCCGGCTCAGAAAAGGAGCAAGGTCTTCCAGAGGCGGACTGACAATGGTTCCGTCTTCACGGCGTCTTGCACTGGACTTTGGTTCCCAGACCTGAGTCGTGTCTGTCA
>ONWQ01000433.1 GCA_900321565.1 uncultured Eubacteriales bacterium | reverse complement strand
TGAGTGATATGCTTTCCATATCTGCAGAAGGAAAACGGTAACGCATGGCGAATCAGTATACAGTTCAGATACGCAGTGTGAACGTATGCACAGAGCTGCGGACTGCAGACCGCGCGGGGAGGAAAACATCATGATGGACCGTCATTTGTATATCACGGGGATGGAAGGCAGCGGGAAGAGCAGTCTGGGCAAGAAAGTTGCATCCAATCTGCACCTGCGCTACGTGGATACCGACAAGGCACTGATCAGTGCGTTTGGCGTGCCGATCGGAGAGATCTACGATCATTATGGGATTGAAACTTTTCAGAAGGCTGAGACCAATCTCCTGATCTGGCTGACACGCCAGCCGCCGATGATCATCTCAACCGGTGGCAGCTGTGTCATGAATCCATTGAACAGGTCGATCATGCAGGCCAGCGGGATGATCCTGATGGTGGAGCGCCCGCTTTCGGATATTCTCAGTGACATTAAGCTGGACCGCCGGCCGGACCTGGAGAAAACGGGCCTGGAGGGTGTTGAAAAAGCATACCATGAAAGGATCGGGCTTTACCGGTCGAGTGCGGACATGATCCTGGACAATTCCAGAGGCTATTATGTCGGTGTCGCGAACATGGAGCGGATGATCCGCCTGCAGTTCGGACTGTATGCGCTCAACTGAGAAACCGTCCCTGGAATCAGAGGAAGAGTATGGACTGACCATGCTCTTTTTTTGTGATTGGATGCAACAAAAAAACCACTGATGATTCAGTGGCTTTTGAGTTGCGGTCAGGGTCTGCGAACGGTGCAGATCTCTTCGGCACTGGAAGTATTCCTGTGACCCAGCGCATCTGTATCTCCGTTCAGGTACCGGCGGATTGTAATGGTCTGCGCGTCAGGCGCCTGAACAGTGCAGTAACCATAACGCAGTACATGCGAATGTTTCCGGTGATTCAGTTTGGCCTGTACAAAGGCCTGCAGTTCAGCGTCCTCATGTCCCCATGGGTATGCTCTGCGGCAGAACGGATCAGGACCGCCGGTCATACCTGCTTCGTCACCGTAGTACACTGTCGGACAGCCGGGCAGCGCACAGAGAATGCTGAGTGCCGCTTTATACCGGCGCACCGCAAGATCATACTCATCCGGTGCCAGGCGCAGTTGATTCTGTTCATGCTTGCTCAGTCCCTGCCCCTCACGGTCTACCAGTGCGTTCAGTACGCGGGCCCGGTCATGACTGCCGAGGAGATTCATCAGTGCATAACGGAACTGTGCGGGATAAACTTCTTCCTGATGACGGATCAGGCGTACAAGTGCCTGTGCATCGGTCTTTCCGGAAACAAAATCAAGTATGGCGGTCCGAAGCGGATAATTCATGACGGAATCCAGTGTATCTCCGGTGCAATAGCACCGCATTTCACCATAGGCAATCTTATTGCTGGCATCCTCCCGGACTTCGCCGAGAACTACCGCGTCCCGGCGTGCGGACTTGGCTGCCTTGCGCAGTTTGCGCAGAAAATCCATGGGCAGCTCATCTGCCACATCCAGGCGCCATCCGCATGCACCCGCGTGAATCCAGCGGGGAACAATACCATCGGTGCGGTTAAACATGAAGTTCTGATAGGGTTTCTGATTTTTACGGACTTCCGGCAGGGTATGAATACCCCACCAGCTACGGTACTTATCTGGCCATTGCTCGAAGGTATACCAGTCATAGTACTGACTGTCCCTGCTCTGGTATGCGCCGAGTGTCGGAAAATGTCCGAAACGATTGAAGTAACGACTGTCCTCACCGGTATGACTGAACACGCCATCCAGCATGACGTGTATGCCGTATTCCCCGGCAGCAGAGCAGAGCTCCTGGAATTCCTCACTGGTACCAAGCAGAGGGTCAATGACGGTATAGTCAGCCGTATCATACCGGTGATTGCTGGATGCCTGAAAAATCGGGTTCAGATACAGTACATCCACGCCGAGACCGGCAAGATAGGGCAGCTTTTCCCGGATACCGTTCAGGTTTCCGCGGTAGAATTCGAGTACGTCATTCTCGGTATCTTCCGGGTTCCGACCTGTATTCAGGTCTTCGGACCAGTCAGCATGCAGCCGTCTGTCTGTGCGGATGTCGGTGGCATGCGTGGAGGCGTGATAGAACCGGTCGGGAAAAATCTGATAAATATTTGCGCCGTGCATGTAGGCTGGCGTATGGAATGACGGCTGATAGACGGTGAGCTGGTAAGCCCAGTCCCGTGCATCGGGATGCGTGTCCTCATGTCCGACTCCGCCGAGCCCGTCTTTCGGTGCAATATACCGGGTTTTGGTTCCATTCGGGTAGATCAGCAGAAAATCGTACCAGAGCAGGCCTGTGGCTTCCGGAACCTGGAGCACAGCGGTAAACAGGTCGTCAGATTCATGCTTCATGGGAACCAGAATATCCGATCCCATCCATGCACGGAGAACTGCATGTGTAATATTGGTGCCGCGGAAGCGGAAGGTTACGGACGAACCACTGGCAGCGGGACCGGCTGGTTCATGATAGAAAGAGTCGTGGGAGTCAAAAAACAGCATCTGAGAACCTCATTTCTGCAGTGAGTGGTCATATTCAGGAAAAAGTGCCTGAGATAAGGTTCTCTCAGGCACCGGGTATCAGGGTCAGCGTTTCAGAGGGGTCAGATGCCAGATCCGTTCGTTGTATTCACGGATGGTACGGTCGGATGAGAAAATACCGGACATGGCAGTGTTGATAACTGCTTTCTTCCACCATTCATCCGGGTTCTTATGATCAGCGGCCATACGACGCTGTGCCATGGAATAGGAACCGAAGTCCTTGAGCACAAAGTATGGATCGCCCATGTTCCCGTTCTCGCCCATGAGCAGTGAATGATACAGATCCTGAACAGCCGCCGGGTTGGTGGGGAAGAGTGTTCCGTCAATCAGCTGGGTCAGTGCACGGCGGAGCTCATCATTGCTCTCATAAATCGTCATGGGATTATATGTGTTCTCACGGTACATGTCACGGACCGTGTCGGAACGCATGCCAAAGATATAAATGTTGTCCATGCCTACCTGCTCGGCCATTTCCACATTGGCACCGTCCATGGTACCGATGGTGACAGCACCGTTCATCATGAACTTCATATTACCGGTGCCGCTGGCTTCCTTGGAGGCAGTGGAGAGCTGTTCAGAAATCTCGGATGCGGGGATCAGGACTTCTGCAGTGGAAACGTCATAGTTTTCCAGGAAAACCACCTGCAGATACTTGCGTGCCCGCGGATGCTTCTGGATCAGGTCAGCCAGCGCATTGATCAGACGGATGGTCTGCTTCGCGCGATAGTAACCGGGGCTTGCCTTGGCACCGAAGAAGAAGACTCTGGGCTCCATGGTGAAGCTTTCATCTGTGACAATGCGGTTATAGAGTACCAGAATATGCAGAGCGTTCAGGATCTGACGCTTGTATTCGTGCAGACGCTTGGCCTGAGTATCGAAGATAAAGGCAGGGTCAACCGTAATCCCCTGACGGTTCTGGACCAGGCGTACCAGGCGCTCCTTGTTATGCTGCTTGATCTGTGCGAACTTTTCACGGAATGCAGCATCATCGGCAAACGGACGGAGTGCACTGAGCTGTTCAGGCTGGCGGATCCAGTCCGTACCAATGGCATCGCAGATCAGACTGGTGAGTTCAGGATTACAGCTCATCAGCCAGCGGCGGTGTGTAATTCCGTTGGTAATGGCAGAGAACTTCTCGGGCATGATCAGATTATAATCATGGAAAGTCTCTTCCTTGAGAATGTCACCATGCAGCTGGGAAACACCGTTAGTGGAGTGTGTCATGGCAACGCAGAGATTGGCCATGTGCACCTGGCCGTAGGAAATGATTGCCATATGGCCGATGCGTTCCCACTCGCCGGGGAAAAAGGACCAGAGCTTGTCGCACAGGCGCCGGTTGAGCTCTTCCAGGATCATGTAGATCCGGGGCAGCTGCTGACGCACCATGGCTTCAGGCCACTTTTCCAGGGCTTCTGCCATAATGGTGTGGTTTGTATACGCAATAGTTTTTTCTGTGATCTCAGCAGCTTCATCCCAGCCGAGACCTTCCTCATCCATCAGGATACGCATGAGTTCAGGAATGGCCAGACCCGGGTGCGTATCATTGATATGAATGCAGACCTTTTCGGGGAGCAGTTCAAAATTGTTTCCGTGCAGTTTCTTAAAGTCCTTGATGATGTACTGCAGTGTTGCGGAAGTGAAGAAATAGTGCTGTTTGAGGCGCAGCATCTTGCCTTCATAATGTTTGTCTTCCGGATAGAGTACTTTGGAAATGACTTCTGCAAGCTCGATTTCCTCGGAAGCCTGGGCATACTTACCCTGACCGAAAGAATTCAGGTCAATGCGTTTCTTGGAACGTGCACTCCAGGTCCGCAGTGTGTTGACGGTCTGCGTGTCATAACCGACGATGGGCATGTCATAGGGCACAGCTTCCACGGTATAGTAATCGCGGTGCACAAATTTCTGTTTTCCATCCTGCTCGACTATGTCCACATGCCCGCCGTAATGCACCTCACAGGCATCTTCCATGACAGGGATTTCCCAGACGTTACCGTTCTCGAGCCAGCTGTCGGGCAGTTCCACCTGCTGTCCGTCGACAATCTTCTGACGGAACAGCCCATATTCATACCGGATGGTGCAGCCCATGGCAGGCAGATCAAGACTGGAAAGAGAATCCAGGAAACATGCTGCCAGACGGCCAAGACCGCCATTTCCGAGACCGGGTTCCGGTTCTTCGTTCAGTACACTGTCCAGGGAAATACCCAGTTCAGAGAGTGCTTCACGGTATTCCTTGGTAGAAACGAGGTTCAGCATGTTACAGTACATGCTCCGGCCCATCAGAAATTCAACGGAGAGATAATACAGTCGCTTGGACTTGGTTGCCTTGCGTTCATCACGTGCCACGGTAAATTTCTGCATGATCTGATCGCGGACTGTGGACGCAACTGCTTTATAAATCTGCTGCGGGCTTGCTTCCTTGACCGAGCGGCCGTTATAGCGCTGCAGTTTGCTGATAATGGATTCTTTGATGGATTCTTTATCGAACTTGGTGGCTGGCATGAGCTTCCTCCTGTCTTACCGGAAATAACAACATAAACTGCCCAAAGTTATGGGCGCGTGATATATTACTACAATCCATTGCTTGATGCAAGCAAATTTCATAATTTCAGGGCCTGAGAATGAGGAATTTCAAGGGGTGTACGCTTAAAAAACGAAAAAAAGACCGGGAAAGGAACTCATGATTTCCTTTCCCGACTGCTGACAGCACTTCTGCCACGGGCAATGGTATGGCTGCCGAAACGGTCCTGCAGCCCGTCAATGACTTTTTCCAGCTGGAGCCGGCGCGGATCATCCCCGGTGCTTTCCTGGAACAGAGATAGCTGAGCCGGGTATGCACTGGTCTCAGGCATCAGACTGCTGATCCCGACGCTCAGCAGGCGTACAGGCAGACTGCTGTCCCAGGCCTGATCATACAGCCGGCACGCTTCGCGGAAAATGACCTCGGTGGATGCTGTGGGTGATTCCAGCGTAGTCTGTCTGTTGATGACTTTCAGCTTTGGATCCTTGATCTGAATGGAAATGGTCATACCCTTGAGGTGCTGTGCACGCAGACGCTGGCCTACACGCTCAGCAAGTGCAAGCAGTGCGTCATGACATACCTCAGTCCCGGTCAGATCATGGGCATACGTCTCTGAATGCGAGATACTCTTTGCATCATCCAAATCGCCCCATTGCCGGACCGGATCTGAGTCATACCCGGCTGCACTGATCCACAGCTGTTCACCTGATTTGCCGAGCAGATCGGAGAGAGTCTGCTTGCCTGCCGCAATCATATCACCGATGGTGTGGATCCCCTGGTGATGCAGGACTTCCGCAGTACTCTTTCCCACAAAGAGCATCTGGTCTACAGGCTGTGGATACAGGATTTCAGGCGCTGTTGCACGGCTGAGCACGGTGGTGGCATCCGGCTTGCGGTAATCACTGCCCATTTTTGCCCAGGTTTTATTGAAGGACACGCCTACCGATATGGTGATCCCGATCTCCTCGCGTACCCGGCGGCGCAGTGTGTCAGCAATCTCATGCCCGGAACCGAACAGCTGCAGGGAACCTGTGACATCCAGCCAGCTCTCATCCACAGAAAACGGTTCTACCTGATCCGTGTATTCCAGATACAGCGCATTGATCTGGGATGAGACCTGTCTGTACAGGGTATGATGCGGTGGCAGCAGTATCAGCTCAGGGCATTTTTTCCGTGCCGACCAGACAGTCTCGGCGGTAACAATGCCCAGTTTTTTGGCGGGCATGTTTTTGGCAAGGATGATGCCGTGTCTGGAGTCGGTATCTCCGGCTACAGCCACCGGGACATCCCGGAGCTCCGGACGACTGCGCAGTTCAACCGAGGCAAAGAAGTTATTGCAGTCACAGTGCAGGATGGTCCGGTCTTTTCTTTTGTCAGACATCGAAGAAGTCCTCATAGCTTTCCCGGTAAGGGTCCGGTTCTGTATCCGGGTCCGTGTCACGAACGAAATTACGGGCCAGAGCTTCCGGCTGAAAGCGCGGGTCTGTGGCCAGAGACGCGAGGCGGTCACGACTCACAACCGTGTCTGTTCCCAGACAGTCACGGCAGCGGTTGGAACAACTGGGACAGATGCATCCCAGCTGATCACTGTCTGCCTGGATCATATAGGTTCCACATTTTCTGCAGCTGCAGCGCATAGAGTTCCTCCTTGACAAGGGAAAGGGCACGGCATGTGCCGTGCCCTGGTATCAGGCCTGGGGCTGTGTAACAGTACCACCGAGATCTTCCATGACACGACAGACCTTGGTGACTGCATCGGCAACTTCTCCGCTGCCCGCGGAATAAAGGTACAGGTTTACAGGCTGAACCCGTTCGGAGAGACAGTCATACAGTGCATCTGCATTCCCGCCATAATAGTCCGGAAGCTGCAGAAGACGCTGCAGTGCGCTGTGGAGTTCAGCAGCGGTTGTATACTGGCTGGCATCAAGAAACAGAGTTTCCATACTTTACAGACCTCCTGAATCAGTTGCAGGTGATGGTGCCGGTCACAGCATCCATGGTAACGACTGCACCGGATTTGAGTAGTTTGGTGGCGTTGGCGGCGGCAAGGATAATCGGGATATCCAGGCTTATGCCTGCAATGACGCCCTGGCCTTCCGGATCCGGGTCTTCGAGCACAAGCCCGGCTGCGCGGCGTACCAGAGGCAGAAGAGCCTTACTCGTCTGTCTGCATACAAGTATGGAACCGGAACGGAACTCATCCAGCGCACGGGCAGCCTCTTCGACAACATAGAGCGGTGCGGTGACCTGTCCCTGTCCGATGCCCTGGGCGCGGAGCAGGGAGTGTCCGACGACATGAACCTTCATCAGATTGGTGGTTCCGGAGATTCCAAGCGGGACACCGGCAGTGAGCACAACGAGTTCACCGTCATGAATCACACCTGCCTGTATACCGGCTTCCACTGCGTGTTCAAACAGATCGTCCGTGTTGGATTCTTCCTCAATCCTGACCGGGGTTACGCCCCAGCTCAGGTTCATCTGACGTGCAACCTGATCCGATGTCGTGCAGCATACAATGGGACAGCTGGGACGATACCGTGAAATCATGCGGGCTGTGAAACCGGACTTGGTTACAGACACGATGGCACTGGCCTTGAGATCGTGTGCCGAGGTTACAGTGGCATGAGAAATCGCTGCAGTAATGTCATAGCGGTTATTGTATTCCGCAGTGGCGAACTGATTGACATAATCGATATCGCTCTCTGTCTTTACGGCGATTCTGGCCATGGTCTGGACAGCTTCCACCGGATACTTGCCGGCAGCTGTTTCACCGGAGAGCATGATAGCGCTTGTTCCCTGATAAATGGCGTTGGCGACATCGGTGGCTTCGGCACGCGTCGGACGCGGGTTCTTCATCATGGAATCAAGCATCTGTGTGGCGGTAATAACCGGCTTGCCGGAGGCAACACAGCTGTGAATGATGCGTTTCTGAAGTACAGGCACGTCCTCCAGAGGGATTTCAACACCCATATCACCACGGGCAACCATGATGCCGTCGGCTACATGCATGATTTCCTCGAGGTTTTCCACGCCTTCCATATTCTCAATCTTGGCAATGATCCGGATCTGCGGCTGGTTCTGTTCTTCCAGAATGCGCCGGATGGCAAGAATGTCTTCGGCTGAACGGGTAAAGGAAGCGGCAATGAAATCAAAGCCGGTCTCAATTCCGAACAGGATATCACTCCGGTCACGTTCCGAAATGAAAGGCATGCTCAGATGAACGCCGGGGACATTGATGCCCTTATGATTGCTGACATAGCCGGAATTGAGCACTGTGCAGAGTATATCCGTTTCTGTAATGTTATCCACACGCATTCCGACAAGACCATCATCGATCAGAACAGCATCACCGGGCTTGAGATCTTTCGGAAGATTCTTGTAGGTAATGCTGCATATCTCCTGATTGCCCAGCAGTTCCTGCGTAGTCAGCGTAAAGGTCTGGCCGGTCTCCAGGAGCACCTTGCCATTCTCAAAATCTCCTGTGCGGATTTCCGGGCCACGGGTATCCAGCATGGTTGCTACTGGCAGTCCCAGACGGTCCCGGATACGGCAGACTTCCTGGAACCGAGCCAGGTGCTCCTCGTGTGTGGAATGACTGAAATTGAACCGAGCAACATCCATGCCCGCCAGCATGAGTTTTTCAATCAGATTATGTTCAAACAGTACAGGACCCATAGTACAGACAATCTTGGTTCTGCGCTTCTGTGACATAGGAACTCCCCCCTTATGTTATTCTCCGTATTACCCGGAATTAATGATACAACAGGCAAATCACACTTGTAAAGCTTACATCAGGAAAATTGCAGGAAGACCTGTGCTTTTCATCACAGACAGATCCGTGTATAATGCGCTTGAACACTGATGTTATCAACTGTCCGGAGGTAAGGCTATGAAACTGCATGTGCTTGGGAATAACGGACCGTTCCCGGCGCCCGGAGGCGCGACCAGCGGTTATCTTCTGGAAAGCTCGGGCACCTGCCTGTGCCTGGATATGGGAACTGGGGTCCTGCAGGCGCTGACACGCCGGATGCCGCCTGAAAACCTGGACGCGCTTCTTCTGACACACTGGCATTATGACCACTGTGCGGATACATTGCCGCTGCTGTATCGGCTGCAGGCAACAGGCAAGACACTGCGTGTGTATGCGCCTGAGGATGATCAGGCGGCTGTGCGGGGGATTCTCAGACAGGATCCAGGAATTGAACTGATGAGCCTGAACCCGGGGGATTCTCTGACCATCGGGGATGTACAGATCCGGGTATTCCAGGCCGTGCATCCTGTAAAGGCTGTCATGCTGCGTATGACCAGCCTGTCTGAGGGCAAAGTATTCTGTTATACCGGGGATACCAATCTGTGTGATGATCTCGGGCAGGCGGTGCAGGATGCAGACCTGCTGCTGGCGGATGGCCTTTTCCCGGAAAAGATCTGGGACAGTCATAAACCACACCTGTCTGCGCGTCTGTGTGCACAGCTGGCAGTGCAGGCCGGAGTCCGGCGTCTTGTGATCAC
>ONWQ01000525.1 GCA_900321565.1 uncultured Eubacteriales bacterium | reverse complement strand
CATGGAACAGGCGAAAATCCGTGCAAGAAGTGTGTGTATCCAATGCAGAACCTGTACAGATCTGTGTCCGCGTCATCTTCTGGGCCATCCGATTTACCCGCATCTGACTATGCGTGCATTTGCATCGGGTGACCGTCTGGAACCGTCCGCACAGCTGTGCATGGAATGCGGCGTGTGTGAAATGTATGCCTGTCCGATGGGGCTGAATCCGCGGCGGGTCCAGCAGATGCAGCGTGCTGCATTGCGCAGCAGCGGGCAGAAAACTGAGTTTTCGCTGAAGTCACCACCGGAACTGGCAAGTTATCGTCAGGTGCCTTCCGGACGGTTGATGGCTCGGATTCAGGTATCGAAGTATGATATTCCTGTGCCTGAAGAAGCAGTACGGGTGAGTTCGGAGCTGGTATGCATCTCGATGAAACAGCATATCGGGGTAACGGCAGAGGTCTGTGTTTCCGTCGGAAGCCGGGTAAAACGTGGCGAAACGATCGGACGCATACCGGATGGGAGTCTTGGCGCTGATGTGCATGCAAGCATTTGCGGAACAGTAATCAGTACAGACAATGCAACAGTAGTAATCCGAAAACAGGAATAAGAAGGAGGCGGAATGACAGCCATGATTTCATTGGGTCTGCTGGAGACAAACAGCATTGCACGTGGTGTGATTGCCGGGGATGCCATGCTGAAAGCGGCTGAAGTCCGCCTCCTGAAAGCTGGCGCTGTCTGCCCGGGTAAGTATACTGTAGTGATCTGCGGAGAAGTGGCAGCAGTAGCTGCTTCCATGGATGCCGGGAAACGCTACGCAGGTGAATTCCTGGTTGATGACCTGACCATAGCAAGTCTGGATCCGCAGGTCATTGGCGCTATCTCAGGAGGGAATCCGCCTGCATCACTGAATGCGATGGGCGTTATGGAATTCTATACGATTGCAGCAGCAGTGGTTGCGGGCGATCTGGCTGCCAAGGCGGCAGAAGTGCAGCTGATGGAAGTGCGCCTGGGCCTGGGTATTGGTGGCAAGTCATATGTAACACTGTGTGGTGAAGTTGCAGCAGTTCAGGCTGCCATTGATGCGGGAACAGTGCCGTCCAGAAAAGCAGGCACACTGGTTTCAACCTGTGTGATCCCCGCACCGCGGCCGGAAATATTCGAATCCATGATCTGAAACTGAACAGTTCTGTCACAACAGACCCCCGGGTCTGTTTTTTGTTGATCAGTGTGATCACAAAAAAGGTACCACATGAAACGGCATTACCATTGAGTTACATGGTTCCGTGCCTCTGTGACTGCTGGCATCCGGAATGACTGGCTATCGGACAGAGTCTTTCATAGGGCGCAGATGATAACCGAGCATATTGCCGACAGCCTTGTGTGCTTATCTGAGTTTGTGGGCGGATGGCATCCGGGGATGCTCATACACAAAGAAATATCTGAAAAAGTATTGCACCAGGATTTGATACATGTTATGATTGGGATAAAGAAAACCAGAGCAAACAAAGCAAAAAAACAAACAAAAAGGAGACATGAAGCATGAAAACCATGAAAAGGATTCTGGCGTTATCATTATTGCTGGTAATGGTATGCAGCAGTGCCATGGCAGCATGGCAGCGTGACGGCTACGGATGGAGATGGAGAAAATCGGACGGAACTTATGCCAGAATGGAATGGCAGAAGATCAAAAATGTATGGTATGCTTTCGATAATACTGGGTATATGTTGACCGGCAGTTATTGGATTGATGGCACCTGGTATTATTTTGATGCAAGTGGCGCCATGGCAACCGGCTGGCGTTTGATTGACGGATACTGGTATTATTTCACATCAAGCGGTGCAATGGCCAGAAACTGCTGGATCAGCGGAAAGTATTATGTAGGTTCAGATGGTGCCATGCTGACCAATACCTGGACACCGGATGGGTACTGGGTCGACCAGAATGGTAGATGGGTTCCATAAAGTCTGCAAATGAAAGCTCAGGCTTCATTCCCGAGTCAATCGGGATTGAAGCCTTTTTTATATTCTTCGAAATCAGATGACGGCAGCGGGAGATACAGGGTTTTCTTTTGCCTGCGACGGTGAGATCTGGTCAGCCTGGTTACGGTGTAACCCAAGAGCGACGCAATGAGAGCCGGGCCGCTATCACACAGGCAGATTAAGAGAGAGTATGCGGCTCCGATGCAGTCTTTCCTTCCTATGGAAGGGCAGAAAAGAAGTCAACAGCAGGTGTGGCTCTTT
>ONWQ01000434.1 GCA_900321565.1 uncultured Eubacteriales bacterium | reverse complement strand
TACACAAGCGTGACAGAGAAACAGAAGGAAGCCATGCAGCAGGCCGGAATTGACTATGTCTACCAGACCGCCTATGAGCTTACTCTTTCCTGTCTGAAAAATCTTCTGGGGGTGAGCTGACCATGCCGGTATTTGGTTTTCATGCGCACCCGGTCCCGGATTCCTTCCGCAGATGGCTGCCGGAGCTGGGCATCGATGTCATGGAGGATGACGGGTTCCCGCTGCCGCAGTGGACTGCACAGGCACACCTTGAGTTCATGGATGCGGCCAGGATTGATACCGCCGTTCTCTCCCTGCCTACGCCGCATATTCATCACGGGAATGACGCAGCGGCCCTGAATGCGGCCCGGGAGATCAATGATGAGCTTGCCGCCATTCATGCGGCACACCCGGACCGGTTTCTGTGGACAGCCTGTCTGCCGCTCCCGTATGTGGAAGGCTCAGTCCGGGAGGTCCGCCGGTGTCTGGATGAAAAAGGCGCGTGCGGAGTCAAGATCCCGACGAATCTTCCCTTCTGTTCCCATGGCGGCGGACGCTTTGGTCAGAGCCTGACAGCCATTGCCAAGCTTGCACCGGACGCCATGCTTGCACCCGGGCTTTCCGTTCATTATTCCGGTGGTTCCTCCCTGGCCGGTGACATACGGACATGGCTGGAATCGCAGAGCATCTTAACCGGACAATCCAATGATAAGGAGTGATTTGATTCTCATGGCAAAAAAGCAGACAGCCGGAAGAGACAATCTGGGGAAACTCGCACCCAAGTTTGCAGAGCTCAACGACGATGTACTCTTCGGGGAGGTATGGTCACGTGAAAAGGAACTCTCTCCCCGCGACCGCAGCATGATTACCATAGCCGCTCTGTTCTCGGCAGGACTGTATCCTCAGCTCAAAGCGCATCTGAGCATAGGGAAAGAGCATGGTGTCACCAGACAGGAAGCCGTCGAGATCGTGACACAGCTGGCCTTTTACTGCGGCTGGCCCAAGGCGTGGAGCACTTTTCCCCTGATCGCGGAAGTGTATGGCGATGAGGAAAGCGAACTTGAGGGTGTACCTTCCAACCTGTCCGTGTTCCCTGTGGGGAAAAAGAACGATGCTTATGCACAGTATTTCATCGGCCAGAGCTACCTCGCACCTCTTTCCCTGGAACAGGTGCCGGTGTTCAATGTCACCTTTGAGCCCGGCTGCCGGAACAACTGGCACATCCATCATGCCAGTGAGGGCGGCGGTCAGATGCTGATCTGTGTCAGCGGGCGCGGCTGGTATCAGGAATGGGGCAAGGAAGCCAGAGAGCTTCACCCCGGCGATATCGTCAATATCCCCGAGGGCGTCAAGCACTGGCACGGTGCTGCCGCGGACAGCTGGTTCCAGCACCTGGCCATTGAAGTGCCCGGCAAGGACGGGAAAGCGGAATGGCTGGAACCCGTAGATGACGAGCATTATGGAAAACTGCAGTAACCAGGCTGCACAGCATGAAAAAGAAGCATCCTGCATCCAGGGTGCTTCTTTTTTTGGATCGTCTGCAGACCTGAGATCCTTCTCCTCAGCAGCCTTTTCTCCCGCTTTTGTGGTCCTCTATGGAACATGCCGCAGGAGACCCATATTCAATCAGCCCGGCGTCCGCAGGATCAATGGAGATTCTCCCGTCTTCAAAAACAAAGGCAGGGACTCCCACATCCCCGATCTCCTTGCAGTGATTAAAGACGGGACTCTGATCCCGCATCCGCATGAACCTGCTCAGGTTCCGGATGTTTTCACCGATATTGATATACTCAAACTCATCTTCCCGTCCCTGAATCTGTTCGTGGACATAATCGCAATAGGGGCACGTTGGCATCCCATAAATTCTGATCATTCCCGTATCTCCTCTCCTGTCCCCGGCAGCCGGCCAAAACCGGTTCGCCAGGCATTGTTTTCAAAATTTGAAATTCGATGTGTTTTCCGGTACACCTTTCACACGCATGCAGGTTTTACAGGCAACCTGTCTCATCCGCAGCCCGGACCGGACAGACCGTCAATTCTGACAGGCTCACGGTTCATGGCAGTTCGTCCAGCGGATAGAGGTAAGAGATCATAGCATACTCCCGGTTTCCCCATGGATGCGTACCGGTCTTGTACGCCTGCCCGCCCATCTTCTCATAGAACTTTCTGGCTTCAGCATTCTCCCTGAGGCACCAGACAATCATTCTTTTCTTTCCCGCTGCCCTGAAACGCTCCATGGAATTCTGAAACAGCGCCCTTCCGATCCCGCTTTTCCTATTTTCCCAGCGGACATACAGAGCAATGATTTCACAGTCATATGCGTCCTGTTCGGTCATATCATTCCATGCAAACCCCAGTATTTCCTGATTCGCTTCAGCCACTGTATAGACCTGGTACCTCTTTAGTTCTCTCTGGTACCGCGCCTCCACGCTCATGGAATCCAGATACGCATCTTCGATGATGCCTCTGTATGCATCTTTCCAGTCTTCCACCAGAATCTCCGCAATCTGCCAGGCATCGTCCATCGTTGCTTGTCTTATCACTATGTTTTCCTGATCGCTGTGCATACCATACCCCACAACTGGAACTATCTGCCGGAATTGTCTGGTTTTTCTGATTTGACCCGCCTGATTCCCTTCACAATGGCCACCGCCGACAAAAGCAGTATCGCGATCCAGACTACAGCGCTTGTCACGGCCGTCAGCTGGAACATTTTCATATTCTCACCATGCGAATTGACCATAATCAGGGTATTCTGCAGCGTAAGTATCGACACGAGCGCATCGATAAAACTGATGGTACGCAGGAGCCAGACCAGACTGTCTGACGAAACTCTCCGTTTTCTGAGATTGACAGACGCCATGACGATTTTACAGGTCGTATATGCGGCCATTGCAATGGCCGGGATCAGCGTCATATTGACCGGTTTCTGCTGCTTTACCATGATGGAAACGGGTACGATCAGACTGATATTCAGAATCAGAAGCAGAAAGGATATCAACAGAGAGGCACGATCTCTTGCACTTTCCGGTGGCTGACGCAGATGAATCCGTTTCGCAGCAATTATGATCGCTCCACGCAGAATGGTAAGCAGGATATAGTAAACGCAAATGGTTCCGTACCACAGCGAAGCATGGGATATACCCAGAAACCCGTTATACAACGCATAGAGTATCGTCGCGGCAAGCGATCCGCCTGCGGTCATATATGTCTTATAATCATACTCTCTTTTCCATCTGTTCCAGAACTGTTTCACCATCTTGATTCTGACTCCTGATTGTATAGATACTCTTCTTCTGTTGCCTGATCTGTTCTGCTCATGCATACCTCCGCAGTTTCTCTGCCCTATGCCGGATGATGTATCCACCAATTCATGAGCCCCTGTGCTGACAGGCGGGATTTGGATGATTCCTGTCCGGTTTATTCTGCAATCGTCTGTAGTCTTTATGCCAGGCAGTCACCCGTTATTTGATGAGGTCATTCAGATCAAGCACAACCTCAGACAGCATGTTCGCACCGAAAGAAAGGAACCGGGAGGGTGCCGGCAGCCGCATCACATGAGTAAAACCGTTTTCTCTGGCAATCCGCACCGCACGGTCCATGTGATAGCCGCTGCTGATCATCACCACAGGTTCGTCCGTGGATACAATTCCGGCAATATTCCTGAAGTTTTCTATGGTCGTCTGCGCCTGTTCTTCCAGGATCATTCTGTCCTCCGGAACGCCCTGCTCAATCAGAATGTCATGCATGACATCCGCTTCCGACCGGCCGTTTTCGTCCGCATTGCCGCCGGTCAGGATCAGGCGTGCTTCAGGATACATTTCCAGATAATTCTGGGCTGTGTCCAGTCTGGACAGCAGGTCAGGTGCAGGTTCCC
>ONWQ01000435.1 GCA_900321565.1 uncultured Eubacteriales bacterium | reverse complement strand
TGAAAAGGCTACACCAGAGGATATCCGTTCACTCCGGAGCAAGCTGGCTGCTATGGACGAGCTCATCGCAAAGGATGATGTTGAAAACCTTTCTCCATTGACACGCGAATTTCACGGACAGCTTACAGCCATCTGTCATCAGAACCGTATTTTGCGCGTTATTGAAGGACAGGATGAATACATCCGCAGATTCTCTGCCATGGCGATCCGTCAGTATCCAAGGCTTGCCGAAGCGCACAAGGAACATTATCAACTGGTTGAACTGGTTGAAAAGAAAGACCTTGAAGGTTTTCGTGCTCTCACACAGCATCATATCGAAACCAGCAAACAAAGCTGCCTGAAAGCGCTGGCCATTCAGCATCAGACGCAGAACCGTACTCTGTGATCTCCTGTTTCTTGAAAAGAACGATCCTTGATTCAAGTCAATCTGAACACAAAAAAGCTTCCGCCATGAATGAGCAGAAGCTTTTTTCTTGTCTGATTATCCGAGAATCCAGAGAAGCAATGACAAGACAACGAATACGATTGCAGAAATCTTGGTGCCCCACTGAAGCTTGTTCTCGACGGTTGCAGCCTTGGTTTTGGACATGTTGGCAGTCACCTGACCGGCAATGGAACCGAGTCCGGCAGACTTGCTGCTCTGAAGAAGAACAGTGACGATCATAAACAATGCTGCTAAAATCACAAGAATTGAAAGTACGATGGTCATGAAAAAACCCCCTCCAAGAAATCCGGAATATCATATCATACGCGTACTGAAAACGCAAGAAGTCACACACGATTTCTGTCTGAACGCGCTTCCTCATTTTCCTCCTATTCATCAAAATAGTCAAGATCAAATCGAATAATTACTTCAGCTTCCGCAAAATATCGACCAACAACTGCTTTCAGACTCTTCTCAAGCGTTTTTGTATCATGGATACTTTCCGGTATTTTCACGTCAAACATGATGACATTCTGCTGATTGTGCCGGGTTTCATGAATATCATGAACATGACTGCGGGGAACAATTCCTTCTGCTGTGCTCTCTAATTCCAGGAGCATCTGCTTTATTCTGTCATCGTCCGGCAGGACCGGATCGATATGCATACACAACTGGATGCCGGTTTCCTCAAAAACTTCTTGTTCGGCCTGGTCAATGGTATGATGCGCCTGCAGTACTGTCTGACTGGCATCTACTTCAGCATGTGCGATTGCAATTCGTTTCCAGGGCCCGTAGTCATGGATCTGCAGGTCGTGAATACCGAGAATATCCGGATACTGTTCCAGGATTTTCAGGATCTTCCTTCCCTGCGTCGGGTCTGGAGAGCCTCCGAGGAGCCGGTTTCCATTTTCACGACAGACTGAATACCCTTCCCATAATACCATGAGGCCTGCCAGGAGTCCGAGCCAGGAATCCAGAACCACGCCTGTCGCCAGTCCGATCCAGAGTCCGATAAGCATCAGAGCTGACGTTACAACATCAGCGAGTGAGTCCCGGCTTTCAGCCACCAGAGAGTCACTTCCTAGCCGTTTACCCTTGCTGCGCTGATACAGAAAAAGAATAAATTTGGCTATGATGGAGATCAGCATTACGCTGAAACAAAAACCGTTTAGTTCTGGCTGTTCGGGATGCGATATTGCATGAATGGCATTTTTCAATACATCCACGGCCATGGTAAAAATGAGAAAGCCAACTACGAGTGCACTGACATACTCCATACGTCCATGACCATAAGGATGTTCCCGGTCTTCGGGCTTGGTTGATATATAAGCAGATAGCAGCACTGCCAGACTTCCGCATGCATCAGAAAAATTATTGGCGGCATCCCCTGTTACAGCCAGTGATCCGGACATTCTGGCTGCAAGAAATTTCATGGCTGCGAGAACCAGATTCAGGGAAAGACTTATCACCGCGCTCCGTATCAGCTGCTTTCGGATACTGTCTGCAGCAGCCTGTTCTTTGGATTTCACAGATCATTCCTTCTTTTTCGTTTCATGAATGCAGAATCTGGCTGGCACGTTCCAGAAGAGCATTCCTTTCATTGGGCAGTTGCCCATCCATTACCAACGCAAGCAAATGTTCCAGAGCCGCTCCGAGCTCCCGGCCACTGGTGAACCCGGCCTGTTTCAGATCTTCACCATGGATTTTCAACTGTTTCAGAGTATAGCATGCATCCTGTTCCAGCAGATCGTTCAGGAGAGCTGTGGCTTGATCAATTCTGCAAATCAGTGAATCATGACACTGCATGGGATCAGCCAATGCATCCAGCCGCTGCATGAGAAGGACGCTTTGCATGATATCCGGGCCTATCCTGTGCATGCATTGCAGCATCTGCGAGCGGGTATAAGGTACTGGCAGTGATTTCCATGTAACCAGGCTTGTGACATAATCCAACGTAGTCCGGTCTGCCTTCAGGCGCATAAGCACATTCCTGCACAGGGCTGCCGTTTCATGACTGGCGGCGTTTTTGATATCCGTTTTATCCAAATCAGCTGTCTTTTCTGGTCTGCACTCGTGCAGAAGAATGGCTAACCGGAACGGAAGGTTGGCTGGAGACATGGAGAGTGCTGTACAGATATGCAGATATGTTTCTTTTGGATTCTCGTCAAGGATCGACCGTAATTCCGGAATTACTTCAGCAAGAATATCCGCATACTGGACAAGAACGTTTTGACATGCAGGCCCCAGAATCAACTTGCCAAGCTCTGTATAGATCCGTTCTGCTGCCACATAAGCCAGGGTACCCTTTTTGGCCATGCATGCCATGGACGTATCCTGCGACAGACGAAATCCGAATGTAGCTGCAAAACGCAGTGCCCGCAGAATGCGGAGTGCATCCTCTTCAAAACGTTTTCCTGCATCCCCGACACAGCGGATGCACGCATTCCGGAGATCACGTTCACCACCAAACGGGTCCATCAGTCCGCGTTCGGGATGCCATGCCATGGCGTTCATGGTAAAGTCACGTCTGGAAAGATCTTCCCGTATTTCCGATACGAAGTGTACATCGTCCGGATGCCTGTGATCAGTATATCCTCCGTCAACACGGTATGTTGTGATTTCATAAGGGACATGCTCAAGCACAACGGACACGGTTCCATGTTTAAGCCCAGTCTCCAGAACGTGCTGACCGGCAAATATGGAGAGAATCCTGTCGGGCTTTGCGTCTGTACAAATATCCCAGTCCTTTGGTTCACGGCCAAGTATGGAATCCCGTACACATCCACCGACGATCCATGCCTCAGCCCCGTTGGATTCGAGAGTTCTGATCAGCCACAAAACATGTTCCGGAAGCTTGATATTCATTCAACTCACCTGCCAAATGTGCGACGTGTACTTCCAGGTTTACAGACGAAAGTATACCATATGATCGCCTTTCCGGCATCAGGCTTGTAGTATCATTGGAACCGGTATTCGGAAATTGTAAAAAAACAATAAAAAAGTCTTCAAAAGCTCAAAATCATGTAAAAAAGCTGTTTACAAACGAAACTGTGTGTGTTAATATGGGTTGGTTATCGCACAGGTGAGATCCATGGGCGGCTGTTTGCGTATCTCCTGCGCTTTCTCCATGGCTCTTTCCGGACAGATACCATGATGTATTCTTGCGCTGTTCCTTCCATATTAACAGTGCCGGAATGCAGCTGAACCTGCATCACCAGGCTGCAGCACACCGGTTGTTTCTCTCTGTTTTCAGGTGGGTTGCCTGAAGAGACTGCTGAAATGACCACCCAATGGATGGCAGTCAGAGACTGCCAAGCACAATTTGGAGGTGTTTTACACACATGGCACGCATTGCGGGCGTTGACCTGCCCAGAGAAAAGCGCGTGGAGGTCGGCCTGACCTACATTTATGGCATTGGCCTCAAGACTTCCCAGAAGTTGCTCACAGATGTCGGCATTAACCCCGACACTCGAGTCAAGGATCTCTCCGAGACCGAAATCAGCAAACTGCGTGACTACATCGAGCACAACCTGAAAGTAGAAGGCGATCTTCGTCGTGAGGTTTCTCTCAATATCAAGCGCCTGACTGAAATTGGTTGCTATCGTGGTGTTCGTCATCGTCGTGGACTGCCTGTCCGCGGTCAGAATACCAAGCAGAATGCTCGTACCCGCAAGGGACCCAAGCGTACAATTGCTGGCAAGAAAAAGGCCACCAAGTAAGCTATAAGTGATGAAGCCCGTCTGAACGGGCACGGAGGGAATATTCATGGCACCCAAACAGACCAAGATGAAAAAGGCTGTCCGTAAGCGCAAGGAGCGTAAGCTTGTAGAGCGCGGGACTGCCCATATCACCTCTTCTTTCAATAATACAATCGTCACCATCACCGATACACAGGGAAATGCACTTTCATGGGCCAGTGCTGGCGGACTTGGTTTCCGTGGCAGCAAGAAGTCCACTCCCTTTGCTGCTCAGATGGCTGCTGAGACTGCAGCCAAGGCCGCAATGGATTACGGTCTTAAGTCTGTGGAAGTTATGGTAAAGGGCCCGGGCTCTGGTCGTGAAGCAGCGATTCGTTCTCTGCAGGCCGCAGGTTTGGACGTCAGCATGATCAAAGATGTTACGCCTATTCCTCACAACGGCTGCCGTCCGCCAAAGCGCCGTCGTGTGTAAGGTATTGAAGGAGGACAAACAAAATGGCTACGAACAAGCAGCCCATTGCCAAGAAATGCCGGACGTTTGACGTTTCTCCGGCTGTCATGGGCTATGGCAATAAGAAATCTACCCGGAATCCTGGCGGCAACCGTCGTAAGAAGGTTTCTGAATACGGTGCGCAGCTGAAGGAAAAGCAGAAGGTTAAGTTTGTTTATGGTGTTCAGGAAAAGCAGTTCCATCGTTATTTCCTGAAAGCATCCAATATGAAGGGCATTACCGGCGAAAACATGCTGAGCCTGCTTGAACTGCGGCTTGACAATGTTGTATATCGTCTTGGTCTTGCCAAGACTCGCCGTATGGCACGCCAGGTTGTTGTACATGGTCATATCCGTGTCAATGGCCAGAAGGTGGACATCCCTTCCTATTCTGTGAAGGTTGGCGACGTGGTTACACTGCGTCAGCGCTCTGCTGAAATGGATATGTTCAAGGCACTGCGTGAAGGCACCACAATCGTAACACCCAAGTGGCTGTCCTTTGATGCTCCGAACCTCACCGGCACTGTCAATGCACTGCCTGCCCGTGAAGACATCGACCTGCAGGTGCAGGAGAACATGATCGTCGAATATTACTCCCGTTAAGTCTGAGAGGCGGATGTCTGAAGGGCTTGAATTGAACGGACATCTGTCCACCATCGAAGGCCCCACAGAGGAGGAACAACGATATGATCGGAGAATTCGAACAGGCACGGATCGAATGCGTAGAATCCAAAGAAAACTATGGCAAGTTTGTTGTCGAGCCTTTGGAGCGCGGATTCGGACAAACGCTGGGCAATGCCCTGCGCAGGGTGCTGCTCTCCTCCCTCCCTGGAGCTGCGGTCTCATCTGTACATATTGAAGGTGTGCAGCATGAGTTTTCGACGGTACCCGGGGTGAAGGAAGACGTAACTGAAATCATTCTTAACCTCAAAGGAATGGCTGTAAAGCTTTACAGTGAAGATTCTGTCCAGAAGACTGTCGTCATCGATGCTGTTGGTCCGTGTGAACTGACGGCTGACGACATCAAGGCAGATGATGAGGTAGAAATCATCAATAAAGACCTGCATATTGCCACGCTGAACGAGGATGCGCACCTGCAGATGCAGATGACGATTGATCGTGGTCGTGGATATGTCAGTGCCGATAAGAACAAGAATCCGTCCATGCCCATCGGCGTGATTCCGATCGACAGTATATTCACTCCTATCCGGAAAGTGAATTATACAGTAGAAGATACACGTGTCGGACAGATGACGGACTTCGACAAACTGACACTGGAGATTTGGACCAACGGTACACTGAAGCCTGAAGAGGCAATCAGCGGTGCAGCCAAGATCCTGACCGAGCATCTGACGCTCTTTGTGTCGCTGACCGATCAGGTGATTCCTGTCAGCATGGTACAGCCGGAAGACGATCGTAAGGAAAGAATTCTGGAAATGACCATCGAGGAACTTGACTTGTCAGTCCGTGCATATAACTGCCTGAAACGTGCCAATATCAACACGGTTGCCGAGCTGGTAACACGCAATCAGGAAGACATGATGAAAGTCCGTAATCTCGGCCGCAAGAGTCTTGAGGAAGTCGAGCAGAAGCTGCAAGCGCTCGGACTTGGCCTCAGACCCAACGAAGAATAAAACCGGGAACCGAACACCTGCCGGTTTGTTTGGACCCTTTAAGGAGGAAATTTCCCATGGCACATCAACGTAAGCTGGGTCGTACGGCTGATCAGCGTAAGGCTCTGCTCCGTAACCAGGTGACAAATCTCATCTGGTATGGCCGTATTGAAACGACCGAAGCCAAAGCAAAGGAAGTTCGTCGTGTTGCCGAGCGCCTGATTACACTGGCCATCAAGGAATACGACAATACCGTATCCGTGCAGAAGGAAACGCACAATGACAAGGGACAGCTGATGACTCTGGACCTTGTGAACGATGCTCCTTCCAAGCTGCATGCCCGCCGCCAGATCATGTCCTATCTTTACGACATCAAAGAAGTCAAGAAGGCTGACGAGAATAAGGCGGAGTACAAAGAGCGCACCAAGGACAACAGACATCCTGTCGTTGAAAAGCTCTTCCGTGAAATTGCGCCGAAGTATAAGACTTCCAAGACCAACGGCGGTTACACCCGTATTTATAAGCTCGGACCGCGCCGTGGTGACGCAGCTGAAATGGTAGTTCTCGAGTTAGTATAATCATTAATCTGTTTGACACATCAAAGCAATCAAAACGTATCCTTCTGCACAAAGGATACGTTTTTTATATGAATGCGAAAAGCAAGAAAAAAGCCCTTATACCTGATGTCCAGGTACAAAGGCTTCTGCTTGAGATTAAATTACACAGTACAGATTGCGTGGATTTCCTGAAGAAACTGTGTGATCGGAAGGTGCTGAGGGCATGCTTTTTCACATTTCCTGCATTTTACACAACGTGACGCATCCGATTCATTTTGTATGAGTTTTTGATACCCTTCAACAAAGCTGCCACCCTCACGAAGCAGAGAACGGTCATATCCCTGGAAAATCTTTGGGATCGCGACCCCTTTGGGACATGGCTGGCAGTATTCACATCCGGTACAACGGGTTTTCATGCGATTCAGATAGATTGCTCGAATCTCGTTATACAAGTCTTTTTCAGCCTGCGAGAGTTCTGTTCGGGTGGCAGCATTGAAGATCCGGAGATTATCCTCAACTTGTTCCATGCTGCTCATTCCAGAAAGAATGGTTATGACTTCAGGCATGGTGTACAGATAGCGGAATGCCCATTCCACTGGAGTACGCTGCTCATGGAAAGCCTGATATCGCTCCTGAACTTCTTTGGGAGGTGCCGCGAGTAATCCCCCGCGCAGGGGCTCCATGATTACAACGCCAATCCCCTTTTCGCCTGCAAGACGGATACCGTCAATGGTTGCCTGATTGTTCTCATCCAGAATGTTCATCTGAACCTGGCACATCTGCCAGGGATAATCATTCAGAATCTCAACAAAAGCATCCTTTTCATCATGGAATGAGAAACCTGTATAACGGATTTTACCGCTCTTCAGTGCCTGGTCATAGAAAGCCGGATAATTCAGTTCCTTCATTTTATGATAACGGTTGAGATCCAGTGCGTGAAGAATATAGAAATCGAGATGGTCTTCCTGAAGACGTTCCAGCTGTTCATTCAGCAGGCGCATCATATCTTCATGAGTGTTCACTGCCCAGCAAGGTAGTTTACTGGTCAGAATCACCTTTTCTCTGTACCCGTCTTTCAGTGCTTTTCCAAGAACGACCTCACTCTGGCCCCCATGGTACGGATACGCAGTGTCTACATAGCGGACGCCCGAATCTATGGCATGACGTATCATGCGAATCGCTTCAGCTTCATCAATCTTACCGTCCGGCAGAACTGGTAGACGCATGCAGCCAAAGCCCAGTGCGGTACTTTTTCGGTGAATGGACGGAAAACTGGTTTCCAGCATACAATCGATCCTTTCTTTCTTGTAATTGAGTGGCACGGAACTTGGTTTTACTGGGTTCTTTAGGGTTGGCAGAGTCTACGGACCATTTCTTCCAGTGCATCCAGAGCTTTACCGGCTTGTTTCTGATCTGCACCGCTCGCAAACAGATATGCTTTCAGCTTAGGCTCTGTTCCTGAAGGACGCACAATGAATTTGCGACCATCTTTAAGAGTCATGGAAAGCACATCAGACTTGGGCAGACCTGTATCATCCAGCAGATAATCAATCACTTCAGCACCCTGAAGTTCCGTGATACCCAGTGCATCGGGGCCTTTACGCAGGTTCTGCATAATCTGGTTCATAATGGATGCACCTTTTTCCCCTTCATAGGCAAAGGTCAGAAGACGCTGTCCATAGTAACCGAATTCCTGACGCAATTCCTCAAGACGGTCCAGCAGCGTTTTTCCTTCTGCTTTCAGATTAGCTGCCATTTCGCACAGCAGCACTGACGCATTAACAGCATCCTTGTCACGCACATGGGTTCCGGAGAGATATCCATAGCTCTCTTCAAAACCAAACAGATACCGGTTCGCCTGGCCATCTTTTTCCAGGAATCCGATTTGTTCACCGATGAACTTGAACCCGGTCAGTACGTTGCGGAGCTCGACATTGTATTTTTTGCAAAGCGGAACAGCCATTTCTGTGGTTACAATGGTTTTCACGACCACACGGGGCAGTTCACGGCTCATATCACCATGACGGCACAGGTAATCCAGCATCAGAATACCCATATCATTACCTGAAATGAGCTGCACGTGGTCCTGAACCCGGACACCGGCCCCCATACGGTCACAGTCCGGATCCGTGGCAAAGCAAAGGTCTGCTCCTGTCCTGACCGTCATCTGCATGGCAAGTTGCATAGCTTCCTGGATTTCTGGGTTCGGGTAAGGACATGTGGGAAAGTTTCCGTCCGGAAGTTCCTGTTCAGGAACAACATCTACCTGAACATTCCCCAAACGCCGTAGCATTTCACGTACGGGCACATTGCCTGTACCGTTCAGAGGTGAATAGACTACATGCAGCGGATACTTGCAGGGATGAACCTGCAGCCTGGTGATTTCATGATAGAATGCCTCAATGGTATCCTGACCAATATATGTGACCAGTCCCTGATCAAGATAGGGCTTGAGTTCCGGGAGTGCATCCACCAGTGTTTCCTGCTGTTCAATCAATCCCAGGATACGCTCTGCAGCTTCCAGTGTGATCTGACATCCATCACTGCCATAGACTTTATAACCGTTGAATTTTGCCGGATTATGTGAGGCTGTGATCATCACGCCGGCATCACATGCATGATACCGCACTGCAAAGGAGAGCATGGGTGTCGGCATCAATTCCGGGTACAGATACACACGAATTCCCATTGCGGCCAGAGTTGCTGCGGTCAGTTCTGCAAAATCACGGGAATGGATGCGACTGTCACAGGAAATCGCACAGCTGGGGTGCGCATTGACAGAAAGCATGTACTTTCCCAGCCCGACTGTTGCTCGATGAACGGTATATACATTCATTCTGTTGGTTCCTGGCCCCAGTACGCCACGCAGGCCGCCGGTTCCGAACGCCAGATCACGGTAAAAACTGTCATTCAGTTCTTCATCACTCATGGCATTGAGCATGCTCTTCAGTTCTTCGGGCATGCCAGACTGGTGTTTCCATGCCTGCACAAGTTTCTCGTTCATTTTTTCATCTCTCCTTACAAAATCTCAGGGCAAAAAAAGGGCTGGAATACTCCAGCTGTATATGTCAACCGATCTGCAACCCGTCCATTCGGGTTACCGGCTGCATGGGCGAAATAATATTCGGGTCCCAGGTAAAACCTTCCAGCGTCATATTGAAGCCATATGGATAAAACAGTGAGGAAATATCCTCAAGAAGATTATACATGGTTCTGGCATAATGTCCGCGCACACTTCTGAATGGACAATCCATCAGTGTGGTAAGGTCCTCGAACATAAAAAGCGGAAACCCTTCCAGACCAAGATAGGACGTATAGACAGGCCTTCTGTCTGGATTCACCCGCATGCAGACAGGATATGAACCGAGCCAGGATGCGTTACTCTGCACGAGAGCAAGCAAACGCATTCTCAAGGTCGGAGGAACAGCAAATACCTGTTCAGAGATCAGATTCCTGTCAGGGTCCAGACAATCAAAGGTAAGCATATCCGTCTCAAAAAGATTCACGGAAAAGCCGCCATCCCGCGGGCCATGCGTCGGAACACTGGGACGATATGTGTATGCAAATACCGCCTTTTTATCCTGACCGTAAAGCATGATACCATCCCTCCTATAAATCATTGTAAATATTTTAGTGCAAGGGCATACGTTCGTCAATCCCTTTCATAGGCTTACCTGTGCTTACCTCCGCTTTCCTGGGCGGGCACTGTGATGTCCATGACAAAATTTGTCAGTGCCTGCAGCAGGGCAGTCTCTCTAAGTGGTGTGTACTCAGCCTTGGAGCCGGAAGGAATCACAAAGCCTATGACAGGTTTCCGGGTGGCTGATGTAAGCTCAATGCCACATTTGAACTGTTTCTGATCTGTCTGCATAACTGTCCATCGATTGGGCAGATGCTCGGTGTGCAGTATTTCCTGTTCGGAAAGTCTGCGCAGGAATGAACGATACCCTGTACACTTTTCGGCCAGTGGTCTTGCCACCGTCACGGTTTGATTCCCGGTGTATGGCTGATCGACTGTAACAGTCATTCGAGTATAGGCGACCTGCTCGTGTGCCTTTGCGTATGCCCTGGAGCCTCCGCGACCGTGATACCGTGCATCCGTAAACATAAATGCGACCTTTTTCCGTCTTTCTTCCGGAATCGCGGCCATCAGGTCAAGAAGCAAAGCCGGTGCGGCTGTGATCATACTGTTTTCCTTCTGTGCTGGTCCGAAACGGAGCAGAAGGATCAGGCCAAGGTATACAATGAGAAAAGCCGCCAGTGCAATACGTGCATTCCCGAGTAATTGCATAGCCAGATATGCTGCGGCTACAGAAGGTACAAACAGGGCAAATATGTGAAGCAGTTGCTGCAGAATAAAGAACACAGGCGAATGCAGTATTTCAGTCTCCGGAAGAAAGCGGCGTACCGGTGTATCCTGAGCGGCGACAAAAAGCACGGCTGCATGTTCAGGATCCCCTACTATGACGTTCCTGTATTTCATCATGCCATTTTCTTCAACTTCAGCCTTATATCCCATATCGGCTGCACTACGGATCAGAAATTCCCGGAATGCTTCCCGCTCTGCCTGGGTGGACCGTACCGGAAACTCCTTGTCCATTACTGCGTGCATGCCCATAGGCTTAATCGCCCTCTTTCATTCCTGATAAATCCGATGCAAGGATTTCTGTTACCTCAAGTACATCTCCTGTGACACGGAACCGGATTTCCATTCCCGCGTATACAAAACCATATACACGGTCAGGATCACGCTGGTATCCGGGGCGTGGATCCTGTTCAAGTATCTCACGTATGGCCTGCCTCTGTGAGTCGGGAATCTTTTGTTCGCACGTATCCGGAATCAAAACACGCAGTGAGTGTGCTGCGGTCTTTTCTGCAAATCCTGTTGCTGCGTCGGGATGACTGTCTGTTATGGGCAGGTATGGCTTGATATCCAGAATCGGTGTATTATCCACAAGGTCAGCTCCGCGAACCCATAGCACGGGCCCATCTGACGGGTCTGTTTCCAGCCCGGCAAATTCCACACAGCTCAGACCGATCGGGTTCGGGCGAAATGGAGACCGTGTGGCGAAGACCCCCATCCTCTGG
>ONWQ01000436.1 GCA_900321565.1 uncultured Eubacteriales bacterium | reverse complement strand
TTTGCCGCTTCTTCCAGTTCAAACGGTATCGTGCGGAAAAACGTCGTCAGATACCATACTGACATGGGCATGGCAAACGAAAGGTTCGGTATAATCAGTGCCCACCATGTATTTCTCAGGCCTGCCGTACTGATCGTCATGTAAATTGGTGACAGCATAGAAATATTCGGGAACATGGAAATTGCCAGAATACTTCCCAGAATCAAACCCCTGTGCTTGAATTTGAGCCTAGCAAGCGCATAGGACGCCATCGCCGCAATCACTACAGCGATCATCATTGTCATGGATGCCACAACAAAGCTGTTCAGGATATACCGCATGAACGGACGCTCCGTCATAATGAACACATAGGCATGAAACGAAGCAGTATCCCAGTTCGGGAGAAAACGGATATCTCCGACTTCTCTGGTCGGTTTAAGCGAGGTCAGAAACTGCCAGTAGAACGGGAACAGTATCAGTACCAGACAGATCAGGAGCAGACTGTAGCCCAGGACACGTTTGCAGACCCCAAGCATCTTTTTCTTGTTCATAGGTATCCTCCCTATGTCCGGACATTCTTAAAGAGATCTGCCCCGAGAACCTTGATATAGAACATACAGATCATGAATACCATAAAGAACAGAACGATCGAGATCGTTGAACCGCTTCCGAAATCCATCTGTGCAAACATGAGTTTGTATGCATACAGACTGATAAACTCCGTATTGTTTGCACCATAGGTCATCACGCTCGGCAGGTCAAACGCCTTGAAAGTATCCATGGTCCTGAAAAGCACCGCCACCAGGATCGATGATTTCAGAAGAGGAAGCGTAATATGGAAGAAACTCTTCACCGGTGTACTCCCATCCACCTTTGCCGCTTCGTAGAGCGAACCGTCGATGGTCTGAAGTCCTGCCAGAAGTAGCAGCGCCATGAATGGTGACGTCTTCCAGATATCTGACAGGATCATCCCAAACAAACCGCCTGCGCGCGTTGTAAGGATTATGGCAGGTGATGCGATAACACCCATCGCCGTCAATACACGGGATACCACACCATACTGTCCGTCATACATAAACTTCCAGATCAGTGCAGACGTCGAAGCCGGAATTGACCATGGGATCAAAACACTCGCCCTGACTATGCCACGACCAGCAAAACGCTGATTCATCACCAGTGCAAGCATGAGGCCCACGCATGTCTCAAACGCTACGGCAATGAAAGAAAAGAGAGCTGTATTCAGTACACTGGCCCACAGGCGGCTGTTCTGTAAATATCTGGTATAGTTTCCAAATCCCTGATAATTCGGCTCAACAATAGCAAAATCAAAAGCATCAATCGCCTGGACTGCTTTTTTCAGCGCCTTGCTCTGAGAAAGCCATGCCTCGGGAAATACAGACATAGTTTCATGGAGTGAAGCGCAAAACTCTTTGTACTGGCTCACTGCATTCTCTGACAGTGCCATGTATTTCATAGCATCCGAAGAAACCGCTTCATACCTGTCATACAGTTCCTTAACCAATTGAAACTGGTTCGCCTGGTCTTCTCTGGAAAACAGATCTTCATGGAATGTATTCAGCGATTCAAGCAGGGCTTCCACGGCCTCGCGTCCCTCCGCCTGTGACTCCAGCTGTTTAAGACTCTTGTTCAGCTGCGTCTGAAGACTGTTGTAGGCATCACAATACTGCTCCACATCCAGGGAATAACTGAAATGCGGGCTGTTCCGGGTGGGATGGTTCAGTCTGAGATCAAACAGACTGTACCAGACAGTACGCAGAATCGGATACACTGAAATACTGAGAATGACAACCGCAGTCGGCAGGATCAGAAAAAATGCCAGCCATCCTTCCGACAGCCCTCTTCTGGGCCCTGATGTCCTGGTTTTCCTTCTCATGGTTCACCTCTGTCAAAAGAAAGCAGGCAGGCCTGCAGGACTTTCCTCCTCCAGACCTGCCACAGCAAGTATACGTTCAATATTCAATATTCAATATTATTTGTTGTACTCTGCCAGTTTCTCGTTCATTTCCTTTTCCATGGCAGCCACTGCATCGTCCACGCTCATCGTACCCGCCAGTACTGCAGAAATATTGATCTGCATGGATTCAGACAGGGCAGTGTAGATCGGGGAGACCGGGCGTGCCACAGCCACACCGATTGCGTCTTTCATATAGCTGAAATGAGGATTTGCAGCAAGAATCTCTTCATCCTCATACAGCGGCATATAGGTCGGGAGCTGACCCGCGACGATTGCATTGATCTTCTGGCCTTCAGGACCGGTCACGTAGGAAATGAAATCCCAGGCTGCCTGCGGCTGCGCAGAATTCTTATTGATCATCCATCCCCAACCACCAAGTGTTGCAGCAGAGCCTGCAGAGCCTGCAGGCAGCATGGTCACAGCAAACTTATCGGAAACCTTGGAAGCTTCAGGATTGACAGCTGTCGCGAAGTATCCCGGCCATGCACGAATCATAGCAACATCGCCATTGCTGAATGCCATCTGGCACTCATTCTCCATGAACGAGCTGAAGTTCTCCGGAACGATCCCAGCATCGACAATCTTCTTCATTTCAGTCAGAGCTGCGCGTACGCCATCGTTATTGATTGTGATATTACCTTCGCCATCCACAACCGTGCCACCATAGGAAGCAATGAATTCGAGCGCATTACAGACCAAGCCTTCATACTGTGCAGCCTGGAGAGCATACCCATAGGTTGTGCCTTCCTTACCCTTGACGGCTTTGGCTGTCTCAATCATGTCGTCCCATGTTGCCGGCGGTGTTTCAATCAGGTCAGTCCTGTAATAAAGAACACCGACATTTCCATACCAAGGCAGACCCCACATCTTACCCTGGAAGGTGTATGCATTCACATAGCCCTGTGAAAAATCATCCATATCAAGGTCACTTTCGTCGAGGAAACGATCGACTGCGAGACAGTACCCTGCCTGGGAGAATTCAGCAGGCCAGATTACATTGCAGCTGAACACATCATAGATGGATTCACCTGCGGCCAGAGAAGTAACAAGCATGTCATGGGCTGTATCCTGACTTGCCGGGGCTTCAATCCAGTTCACCTTATACTGCGGATAAGCAGCTTCAAAGGCATCAATGATCTTCTGCATTGCACCGGTTGAGTCAGTTCCATAGAACAAATTAATTACGGTCTTTTCTTCTGCCAGTGAAGAAACTGCGAAGAGTGAAAACGCAAAAACAAGGGCAAGAATAATGCTGATTGATCTCTTCATGGTATTATCTCCTTTCTTCAATTCAACGACACGTCGGACTCGCACTACATCATGCTGGCCACTCATGTGTTTTGTTGTCCGACAACTAATCGTATTATATGCTCAGAACTTCCGCGGTGTAAATGTTGTATTTGGTGCTATTTTTCATAAATATCTACATTAATTTTCAAATTTCAAAAATTAAACTCGATAAGTATTCTTTTTTCATTTCAAAAATTTGTTCTACAACTTTGTTTCGTTCTATAGTGTCCATATATGCAGATCAGTTTTCAGTCATTTGAAAAGTCTTTGCATATCCAATTGCATTTTAATCAGTCAACATACCCACAGAGTTCAAACACATTCCTGGCCTCTTACTGCATCTATTCCGAAATCTCTTTTCACATTCTATATTTCATCATAGAAGAACGTATTGTCGGATAATGGCTCAAGATAGGATTGAAAGAGTACCACCTTCATCTGAATGCCATTTCAGAATCACATACTTTTATAGCTCATGTTTTTTTGTTGTTTTTTTCTGGCCTATATTGACATTTTTTCTCGAATGTCTTATCTTTTGTTTGCATATAGAGAATGTCGTTTTGAAAGAGGGAACAATTTTTGTCTGAGGAAGCTAAAGTGAAATCACTTGCCAAAGCACTGTCTGTGCTGAATTGCTTTAAAGACGGGAATATGCATGGAGTTTCAGAGATCAGTGAAATCATGGGGCTTTCCAAAAGCAACATCAGTGACATTCTATCCACATTCCGTGATTACGGGTATCTTTCACAGGATTCTGATACAAGCCGCTATCGACTTGGCTATGCATTTCTGGATATGGCTCATATTGTTGCAACATCCATTGGCTTTCATCGCACCATTTATCCATTCATGAAACAGTTGTCCGACGATGTGAAAGAGACCGTTTATTTTGCAATTCCAGACGGAAAAGAAGTACTCTATTTGGATGCTGCTTACCCGTTACACGAATATGCAACCCGGACTATGCTGGGCGATCGTGCGTGGATGTACTGTACAGGTCTTGGTAAAGCCATACTCAGTCAGTACCCGGATAATGAGCTGGCAGCACACTGTCCCTGCCCCCTGATCAGCTTTACACCCAACACGATGACCAGTCTCGAAGTACTTCAGAAAGATCTTGACGAAATCAGAAAACGCGGTTATGCTGTAGATAACATGGAGCATGAGTTTGGAATAAAATGTGTTGCCGTTCCCATCGTGGATGCACATCAGAATCCAATCGCAGCAATCAGCGTTTCAGGGCCTTCCCTTCGTTTTGACGAAACCACGATTCCACAAATCGGTGCCAAACTGATGAATCTTGTGCCACAGATCAGCCTGTTGGTAAACAATATTCGTTTTCACTGAATCTGTTTTTCATGATAATCTCCAACTGACCAGTAGAGATGTGACCAGACTTTCAACCGGAAAGTGCTATTATTGCATATTACTGCAATGTGACTGGTATTGTATGCGATTTTAAGAACAGTGTTCTCCATTTGAGAACAAGTATTCCCGCCATCATTTTAGAAGTGCAGATCGCCTGACTCCATACTTTCCACACTTTGGCATTCGATTCCCTGCATGATTTTTCACCGATCGTAACACTCCATCAACTATATATCATCCCTACACTATGTGAAACTACAATTATCCTGAACATATCGTGTGCACTGTGATTGAATGAAATCCGCACAAGCATCTTAAATCTTGTCAGAAGTGCTATGCGTACCGCTTTCTCTCTGAATGTTTTATCCGCAGCAAGGAGGAAGATTTCATGAATACAATCCGAAAAGGCATATGGCCGACCATGATTACACCCTTCACAGAAGATGGAACGATTGATGAACCGGCAGTGCTCCGACTGCTTGCATGGTATGAGCAGCAGGGCTGCAATGGTGTTTTCGCGGTCTGTCAGTCCAGTGAAATGTTCTTCCTGAGCCTGGAAGAGCGTGTTCACCTTGCCCGTCTCTGTGTAGAACATGCCGGTGGACTGGAAGTCATTGCATCCGGGCATGTTTCTGACACACCTGAAGCACAGTTCCGTGAAGTCCAGGCAATCTGGGAGACCGGTGTAAAAGCGGTTGTCCTGGTTACCAACCGCTTTGCTGCCCAGGACGAGGATGATGACATCTGGATTGAGCGCGCTTCCGCGCTATTAAAGGCCGTACCTGATGCAACCTTTGGCATCTATGAGTGTCCATATCCCTATAAACGACTCATTACAGATAAGACACTGTCATGGATGATTTCCACCGGACGATTTACCTTTATCAAGGATACCTGTTGTCAGGAAAGCATGATCCGGAAACGGCTGGAACTAATTGAAGCCCTGACACCGGCCGGTAGTCATCCGATCCAGCTCTATAATGCCAACACCATGACG
>ONWQ01000438.1 GCA_900321565.1 uncultured Eubacteriales bacterium | reverse complement strand
GCAGGGGATTTCAATGCGGACAGCTTTACCATGGAACGCAATCCCTACTTCTGGAAAGTGGATGCGGAAGGCAAGCAGCTGCCGTACATTGATACACTGGTCTTCCTGCGCTATCAGGATGATAACCAGCCGCTGCTCTGGTCTCTGGACGGGACCATTGATGTGTATTCCGGTTCCTGGATCAATATTGTGGAGCTGAAGGAAGCCGAGGCAGCCGGGCGCGTCAAGGTCAATGAATGGAACAACACGGCCTGGAACGGGAATGCCGTACAGCTGAACCAGGCAGTGAAGGATGAGGACCTCAGAGCGCTCTTCCAGGACGTCCGGTTCCGTCAGGCACTGTCAGTGGCCGTGGACCGTCAGGCGATCTGCGATCTGGTGGACGACGGGTTCTCCGAGCCGAGCCAGTCTGCACCGCAGCTGGGTCAGATGGGATATGATCCGGAATGGATCAACCAGTGGACAGAGTATGATCCGGAATATGCCAAGACACTGCTGGCTGAATGCGGCCTGACCCAGGGCAGTGACGGGCTCTGGTACTTTGCCGACGGGAAACCGGTGGTCCTGCACATGATCTATCAGCAGGAAGCGTTCGCGACTTTTGCAGAGCTGCTGGTGAAATACTACTCCGAGATCGGACTGACGGTCTACCAGAACCTGTATGACCGGTCCTATATTGAGACCCTGACGGAAAACAATGATTTCGAGGTTGTGATCAATCCCAATGAGAAATTCGCAACCGTGAACATCGGCCTGCGCCCTGACTATCTGGTGCCGACCCGTGCATACCCGATCTGGGCATATGCATTTGGTGCCTGGTACGACCAGAATGACGGCGTGGATGGCGTGGAACCCTCGGATGCGGTCAAGGAACTGCTGAATGTGTATGATCAGTTCAAGGCTGCGGTCGATGAGGGCGAGCGCGAAGCGTTGTGCATGAAGATGCTGGAGATCCATAAGAAGAACCAGTGGGAAATCGGGTACACGAGCCCTGTGACGACCCTGTTTGTCACGAATGCAAAACTGCATAATTTCCCGGAGAACTCCATCTTCTGTGATGAGTTCCGTGATCTGGGCATTGCACATCCCTGTATCTGGTGGATCGAAGAATAAGCCACGGAGTACCGGCGGGGAAGGAATCCTGATTCCTTCCCCGCTTTCAGAAATTCAAGGAGGGTTGCGGAGTGACGACAAGGGCAGTCGCGCCTTCAGGCCTGCGCAAGGCGCTGACGGGGCACATGGCGAAGTACATCTATCGCCGGATCCTGATCTTCATACCGACGATACTGATCATGTCTGCCGTCATTTTCTTTATTATCCAGCTGCCTCCGGGAGATTATGCATCTTCCTATATTGCCTCCCTGAAAGCGGAAGGAAACGTGGTGGACGCGACCACCCTGAACGAGCTGCGCAATCGTTTCGGACTGGATGAGGCGTGGTATGTCCAGTACTTCAAGTGGATGCGGAACATTGTCACACGCTTTGACTTCGGCTACTCGTTTGAGCAGGCGCAGGATGTGTGGACGATTGTGGCACCGCTTCTGCCCATGACCATTGCGGTATCCCTGATCACCATGCTGTTCACCTACCTGGTGGGGATTCCGCTGGGCATCTACAGTGCTGTGCACCAGTATTCTGTCGGCGATTATGTGCTGACGACCATCGGATTTCTGGGCATGGCTGTGCCGAATTTCCTGTTCGCGATCCTGATCATGTTCGGAACCTACATATGGACAGGGACTGCGTTCATCGGACTGTTTTCCAAGGAAATGTCGCTGGCGATCCAGTCCGGTACCATGCAGTGGTATGAATGCTTTTCCTACAGTGATTTCTGGTCACGCCTGCTCGTGCCGGTGATCGTGATCGGGACATCCGGTACATGCGGCACCCTGCGCTCGATGCGTGCGCAGATGCTGGATGAACTTGGATGTCAGTACGTGCTCTGCGCCCGGGCCAAGGGCGTGTCTGAGAGACGGATCATTTACAAGTATTGCCTGCGTGCCGCGCTGAACCCGACGGTTTCCGGACTCTCGGGCTCTCTGGCTTCCGTTTTCTCCGGCTCGACCATCTCAGCCATTGTCATGAACCTGCAGATTGTCGGACCGACCCTGTACAACGCACTGAAGAGTCAGGACATGTATCTGGCAGGTACCATTCTGCTGGTCATGGGGTTCCTGATCTGTGTGGGTACCCTGCTCAGTGACATCATGCTGGCATGGCTGGATCCGAGAATTCGCTTTACAGAAAGGAGTGTGGAGTGAATGACGGACAGACAGCAGCAGAAGCTTCTGAAAAAGCAGGAGAAGGCACGGAGAAAAGAGGAAAAGTATTACCTGGCCAGCCAGTGGACTCTGATGGCCCGGAAACTGACCAAGCATAAACTGGCCCGAGTGAGCCTTGCGATTCTTGGGATTTTCTATGTGGTGGCGCTGTTCGGCGGATTCTTTGCACCCTATGGCCTTGAATCCTATGATGCGTCCTATAAGGATACGGCGCCGACCCAGATCCACTTCAGGCATGAAGGGGAATGGTACGGACCGTTCGTATACAAGCTGAGTATGCAGCGCGACCCGGTGACCTATAAGAAAGTGTTCATGGAGGACACAACCACACCTTACCGGCTTCAGTTCTTTGTGCAGGGCGAGCCCTACCGGATTCTGGGCCTGATCCCGGGGAACATTCACCTGTTCGGGGCCGAGGGCGGAGCCAAGGTCATGCTCTTCGGTTCGGATTCCCTGGGGCGGGATATGCTGAGCCGGATCATTCTGGGCAGTCAGATTAGTCTGACGATCCCGTTTGCCGGGACTTTCATATCCTTCATTCTGGGGCTTCTGATCGGTTCGGCGTCCGGGTATTTCGGCGGCAAGGTGGATGCGGTGATCCAGCGTGTGATTGAAGTGCTGAACTCGCTTCCGTCCATTCCGCTGTGGATGGCACTGTCCGCTGCGATCCCGCCGGAGATCTCGGTCACGCAGAAGTACCTGCTCATTACCGTCATCCTGTCGCTGCTGGGATGGACCGGGCTTGCGCGCGTTGTCCGTGGCAAGTTCATGTCCATGAAAAATGAGGACTATGTGCTGGCGGCAAGGCTTGCGGGCGTGAGCGATTTCAAGATCATTGTCAAGCATCTGATCCCGGGTTTCATGAGTTACCTGATCGTCACGCTGACACTGGGGATCCCGGGTATGATCATCGGCGAGACATCCATGTCCTTCCTGGGCCTGGGCATCTCATCCCCGGCCACCAGCTGGGGTGTGCTGCTCAAGGATGCACAGAACATCGCAAACATTGCCAATTATCCCTGGCGGCTGATCCCGCTGTTCTTTGTGGTAATTGCGGTCCTGGCTTTCAATTTCCTGGGCGACGGAATCCGCGATGCCGCGGACCCGTATAAGTGAGGAGGGACCTGAATGCGTCAGAATGACACGATTATTGAAGTCAGGGACCTCCGGGTCTCGATCCGGATGGATGAGGGCCTGCTGACCCCGGTCCGGGGCGTGGATTTTGCGATCCATGCAGGGGAGACGCTGGGGCTTGTGGGTGAGTCCGGGTGCGGGAAGAGCCTGACCAGTAAGGCAATCCTGCGGATCAATGATAAAAAGTGCGTATCCACCGGGCAGATTCTGTTTCAGAATGAGAACGGGGAATCAATGGACCTGAACCAGCTCAGTCCCAGAGGCAGGGAGATCCGGGAGATCCGCGGCAAGGCCATTTCCATGATCTTCCAGGAGCCGATGGTTGCGTTCTCACCGATGTACACGATCGGGAATCAGATCAATGAATGCACACGGCTGCATATTACCAGGGACAAGAAGGAGAGCAAGGCGATCACGCTGGACATGATGAAACGCGTCGGGATTGCCAATGCGGAGAAACGGTATGACTAGTATCCGCATGAGTTCTCCGGGGGCATGCTGCAGCGTGCCATGATTGCCATGGCACTGGTGTGCAAGCCCAGACTGCTGATCGCAGACGAACCGACCACAGCCCTGGACGTGACGATCCAGGCACAGATCCTGGAGCTGATGAAGGAACTCCAGAAGGAACTGGGCATGGCGATTCTGTTCATTACCCATGACCTGGGCACGGTGGCGACCATGTGCGACCGTGTGGCGGTCATGTACCTGGGAAAGATTGTGGAATCCGGCACGGCGCAGGAAATCTACAAGAATCCCCAGCATCCGTACACACGCGGCCTGATGGGTTCCGTGCACAAGATCGGAACACACAAGCAGGACCGGCTTTTCTCCATTGACGGTACGGTACCTCTGGCGCTGAACCTGAAACCGGGCTGCGGTTTCTGCGACCGGTGCACTGTGCGTGTCCCCGGGGTCTGTGACTGCCAGGAACCGGAGAATGTGCTGATTGAGGACACGCACTACTGTGCCTGTGTGCATGCAGGGAAAGGGGGACAGCAGAATGGCTGAGAGTATGCATGAAGACCTGATCCTGGACGTGCAGAATATCTCCAAGGTGTTTGTCTCCAAGGGCGTTTCCGTTAAGGCTGTGACGGATATTTCCTTTCAGGTGCGCAGGGGCGAGACCATAGGGATTGTCGGGGAAAGCGGGTGCGGAAAGACCACACTGGGCCGCTGCATTGTCCGGGCGATCGAGGCGAGTGCTGGAAAGGTACTCTACCGCACCCAGAAAGGCGAGGTTGTGAATTTCCTGTCGGTGGATGCAAAACAGATGAAGGGGATCCGGCGGGAGATCCAGATGATTTTTCAGGATCCCTATTCCTCCCTGGACCCGCGTATGACTGTCATTGATATCATCGGAGAACCGATCAAGGCGAATTACCCGAAGATGCCCAAGGCAGAGCGGGAACAGATGGTGATAGACATGGCCGCCAGGGTAGGGCTGAATACAACCTACCTGAAGCGGTACCCGCATGCGTTCTCCGGCGGCCAGCGTCAGCGCATCGGGATTGCCCGGGCACTGATCCTGCGGCCCCGGCTGATTGTCTGTGATGAAGCGGTCAGCGCACTGGATGTGTCGATCCAGGCACAGATCATTAATCTGCTGAAAGACCTGCAGAAGGAGATGCAGCTGACATACCTGTTCATCAGCCATGACCTGAGTGTGGTGGAGCACATTTCGGACCGGGTGGGTGTCATGTATCTGGGCAAGATGGTGGAGTTTGCGGACACGGAAAGCCTGTTTTCACATCCGCTGCACCCGTATACCGAGGCGCTTCTGAGTGCGGTCCCGGTTGCGGACCCGGAAGTGCATATGGAGCGGATCCGGCTGAAGGGAGAAATCCCGAACCCGGCGAACCCGCCGAAAGGCTGCTATTTCCATGAGAGATGTGCATACTGCACGGAAATGTGCAGGGAAAAACCGCCACTGCTCAGACAGTGCAACGGGCACATGGTTGCATGTCACAGGGCGGAAGAACTGAAACTGAAAGGGTTTGAGTACTCGGATCCATGATACGCAGGCTGCGGCAGACTGAAACTGCTGCAGCCTGTTTTCTGTCGCTGCTTTTTCTTTCCGTGAGAAAGAACAGTAAGCGGGAAGGGAAAGGAGCACATGAGAGGACCAGACGGGAGTTCTGAAAAGACCAGGCAGGCCGGCAGTCCCGAAGGTGTGCCGGGAAATGCTTGACGGAACCGGAGTATGGTTTTATAATGAATCTGCATTATGAACACGTTCATAACGAGGTGAGCGCATGCCCAAGCTGATCCCGGAGCTTCGCTCCATGATTCTTCAGGCGGCAAGACGGCATCTGCTGGAAGATGAAAACCATGATATCACCATGCGCCAGCTTGCGCTGGACTGTGGTACAGCTGTAGGCACGGTATACAATTATTTCCCGTCCAAGGAAGTGTTGATTTCCGAAGCCATGATGAGCGACTGGACAGCCTGCATCAGCCGGATGCAGGCCGGGGTGGAAAACGCATTGCAGCCCTTGGAAGGCATGCAGGCCATCGTCGATGCACTGCACAGCTTTGACGGCCGGTATCAGCCGATCTGGAAGAACTATGCCGGGACAAGCAGCAGTGTGGAAAGTCTGTGGACACGTCATGAAGCGCTGATCCGTGCCATTGCGGAACCGGTGAAAACAGTCTTGGTCAGGTTCGGGTGTCTGTTTGATCCGAACCTGCCGGAAGTGCTTTCGGAGCTGGTGCTGATGGCCGCGCGGACGGAGGACGGGTTTGCACGGATTGCACCGGTACTGGAACGGATTCTGCGGTAACCCCGCGCAGTTTTGCGCTGGAAATAGAAAGGAGAAATCACCATGAAAAAACTGTTTGCTTTGCTTCTGATCCTTTGCCTGGCTGCACTGCCGGTTCTGGCGGAGAACGGAACGGATGCTGTGACTTCCGCATCGGTTGCGGACTATTACGGAGACGGCATCATGACCGGCGATGACCTGATGAATGCCATCAATTCGTACACCGGTTTCTATGCGGTGGCTTCCGTGAACCCGGACGGCACGCCGAACCTGGGCTTCTATATTTACGGCTGTGTGAAGATTGAGGACAAGTACTATCTGCAGCTGGGTCTTGCACCGAACCAGACCACGGCCAATGTGGACAACGGAAGCGAACTGGTGGCCATGTATGCCGCACTGCCGGCAGAAGGCGCAACCTATCCGACAGCCGGTGCCCGTATGAACCTGAAGAAGGTTACGGATGAGGCGCTGCTGGAGGAACTTCTGAAAACAGCACCGCAGGGCTTCACACCCATGTACTATGAAATCGTGGCTGTCCGTTCCCTGGGATAACCGACACATACAGACAGAAATAGCAGAGGCGCGCCTCTGCTTTTTCTGTGCCCTGCTTTCAGGGCAGCCGGGACAGCAACGCGAACCATTACGGATCGAAATCCCCGGGCCCGGATGCATGGGTTGCAGAAGAAAAACAAAGAACAGGCCCGCTACAGGGCCTGTTCGAAGATGCCAAAGGGTTCAAGTGCTCTGCCGGAACCAAAGCCCCAGGTGCCTGCTGCATGCAGAGAACGGGGTTCGGCTGCGGCATTCCATCCGCGGACCATACACTGGCCGTCTCTGCAGAAGAAGGCGGTGGGGATCAGTCCGTCACCCATCTTCAGCAGGCTGCCGGTGTCCAGGGGCTGCGGTGTGCGCAGGGGAAGCATCGGATACTGATAGCTCATGATACGCCCGAACAGGTCTTCGGGTTCATCGCAGTCAGCCAGGTCCAGGGCGTAGAAATACCGCCACATATGAAGCTCCGGCGCGTCCTTCGTGCGTGCATCCAGCTGTCCGGCCGGTGCATCGTTTTCGGCCCCGGCGCCGCCTTTCCCGAGCAGGGTATACAGTGTTCCGTGATGAGCCCAGCCGCGGGTCACACCCTGATGGTCCAGCATGATCCCGCTTCCGTTCATGGTCAGTGCGACGCCGTTGGCCGAACGCAGGATTTCACCATCCTGACATCTGGTCCAGCCGAAGGGACGGTCGCACAGGATGCGCGGCGAGGGCATGGTGCTGTGCCATTCCAGCCAGAGTGCGCCG
>ONWQ01000495.1 GCA_900321565.1 uncultured Eubacteriales bacterium | reverse complement strand
GGAATTGCATTCCGCCGGCATTTCCATTACAATGGAAGTTGATGTTCCCATCACACTCTGGAGGCGCACCTATGCCAAAAGTCAAATCCTGTTATGCATGCACCAGTTGCGGGTATGAGTCACCCAAATGGTCCGGACGCTGTCCTTCCTGCGGTGCCTGGAATACCATGGAAGAATCCATCACCACAGTCGCCGATAAAGCCGGCACCGCAGCCAAGACCCTGCGTCAGCGGCCGGGTACCGGTTCCAAACCGCAACTGCTCAAAGATATTCCCGAGGACCAGACCATACGGACCACCACCGGAATCTCCGAACTGGACCGCGTACTGGGTGGTGGAATCGTGGAAGGCGGTCTTGTCCTGCTGGGCGGCGACCCGGGCATTGGCAAGTCCACACTGCTGATCCAGGTCTGTGCAAACCTGTGCGAGCACGGTGCCAAGGTTCTCTATGTCAGCGGAGAAGAATCCGCGCGCCAGATCAAACTGCGTGCAGCACGCCTGGGCATTCATGCCGAACAGCTCTATATACTGGCTGAGAACGCCCTGGACAATGTGGAAAAACATATGCAGGAGCTCGCCCCGGATGTGATGATTGTAGACTCAATCCAGACCATGTACCGGCCCGAAATGGCCTCCGCACCCGGCTCAGTCAGTCAGATCCGGGAATGTACATCCCTGCTCATGCGGCTGGCCAAGGAAAGCGGGACCTCTGTTTTCCTGGTCGGGCACGTGACCAAGGACGGCGCCATTGCCGGTCCGCGCATGCTTGAGCATATGGTGGATGTGGTCCTCTACTTTGAGGGCGATAATCAGCAACAGTACCGCCTGCTGCGGGCCGTGAAGAACCGTTTTGGTTCCATCAACGAGCTCGGTGTCTTTGAGATGACCGGCGAAGGCATGCGTGTCGTGCCCAATCCCAGTGAACAGCTGCTCTCCCATCGTGCCAAAGGCGCCAGTGGCTCTGTTGTTTTCTGCGGGCTGGAAGGTTCCCGCCCGATACTCTGTGATGTGCAGGCGCTCTGCGCACAGTCCTACTTCGGTACGCCAAGAAGAACCGTGAACGGTGCCGACATGGCAAGGGTGTCGCTTCTGCTTGCCGTACTGGAAAAGCGTGCCGGTCAGAAACTGTACAATCAGGATGTCTACATCAATATAGCAGGCGGTCTGGAGCTCTCGGAGCCTGCCGCCGATCTGGCGATTGCAGTTGCCGTCGTTTCCTCATTGCACGACCAGACAGTCGGTGCCAATGTTGCCGTAATCGGTGAAATCGGGCTCGCCGGTGAGATCCGTGCCGTTCCGCAGTGTGAACGCAGAATAGCTGAATGCCGGCGGCTGGGGTTCACAACGGTGGTCATTCCCAAGGAAAACCTGAAGAGTATAAAAAAGCAGGATGATATGAAACTGCTGGGTGTGGATACCCTGGTGCAGGCAATCTCGGTACTCTTCTGATCAAGGAGGATTCTGTCTTTTGAAAATCAAAGCTTTTCGCCAGCTTCTGCGCGTCCTGCTGACCCTGCTGGGTACCGGCATCGGAGGCGCACTGGCGGCTGCCGGCATCTCCCTGTACCGGCTCTCAGCTCCTGAACGCGAGGTTCCTGTTTCTTCCATTATTCTGATCTATGTCGCGCTCTGTCTGCTCTTTTCCCTGACCTTTTTTCTGTTATCCAACAGGATGACTGACCGCATCATGCATGCCGGCGCAGAATCCTATGCTCGGATCGAAGCCATGCCACTGAACCAGTTCCTGTCGGCCATACTGGGCCTGATTCTCGGGATGGTGATCGGTGCGCTCATCGTTTCTCCGCTCCGGTTTCTCGGAAGTTCCGTATTCGCCACCGTACTTTCCACGATTATCATGATCGCACTGGGTGGCTTCGGGTATGCCATCGGATACAGGCGTGGGGATGATGTGCTTGCGCTTTTCCGGACTCTGTTCGGGTTTTCCAGCAAGTCCTTCACACGTCACCGGATCCGCCGGGCAGCCAAGAAAGCACAGGACAGTCCTGCACAGCCATACCTTGTCGATACTTCAGCTCTGATTGACGGTAGGATTGTC
>ONWQ01000442.1 GCA_900321565.1 uncultured Eubacteriales bacterium | reverse complement strand
GCACAGCGCCCCCGGGATCTGATCTTTTACAGTACATTCAAACTGTCTGCGAAGGGCGATCAGGTGGTGCTGACAGACAGGAATGGCGTGCCGGTGGATATCCTGGAGTTCCCTGCGCAATACGGGAACATTTCCTGGGGCCTGGCTTCTGCGCAGGGAACGAATACATACGGCTTCTTTGAAACGGCAACACCGGGCGAAAAGAATGCAGACACGGTATGTTCCGGCCGGGCACAGACACCGGAATTCGTGACACAGGGCGGCTTTTATAATGATACTGTGACCGTAGAGGCGTCTGTGCCGGAGGGCTGTATACTGAGATATACAACCGATGGGAGTACACCGTCAGCATCTTCGGCGGTATTCCCCGGGGAAGGAATTCAGCTGAAACAGACGACCGGCGTCCGGATCCGTGCCTTCGCCGAAGGCCTGGTTCCGTCTGCAACCGTGGGGTCGACTTATCTGATCGGTGAGTCGCTCCCGGTGCCTGTAGTCTGTCTGACAACAGATGAGGAATATCTGTTCGGAAAGAAAAGCGGGGCGCTGGCCCGGGGCACCGGCAAAGTGCCAAACTATGACAAACCCTATGAGTATCCTGTGAATGTAGAGTACTTTGATGCAGATGGTCTGTGTCTGATCAATCAGGTGGGATCCTTCACGGCTTCAGGTCACAGCGCCAAACAGAATGCGCAGAAGTCCATTGCCCTGTTTGCCCGTAAGGCATACGGCCCTGAATACTTTGAATTCAATCCGTTCCCGAACCGTTCTTACACGCACTACAAATCGATTCTCTTGCGATCGACGAATTCGGACGCGTATTCTGAACGCCTGAGGGATGTGGTGTTTTCTTCACTGGCGGAGCCACTGGACCTGTGTTATCAGGATGCGCTGCCTATCGTCGTATTTATCAACGGGGAGTACTGGGGTCATTATAATCTGCGTGAAAAGATCAACAAGTATATGGTTGCGCAGTGGGAGGGCATTCCGCTGGAAGATGAGGATACGGTGGATGCAATCGATGTGCTCGCAAGGACCGGATCGGATGACTATGTTCAGAATGGGGATAATGCGGAGTGGCTTGAACTCTGTACGTTCTGTAAGACACAGGACCTGAATGTGCCGGAAAACCTGGCGTATGTGGATGCAAGGATGGATATAGACAATCTGTTCACACATGCCGCCTTTGAAATCATTTCCGGCAATGTGGATATCACCAATGTAAGAATGTACCGGGTTCCCGGAGGAAAGTGGAAGTATCTTCTGTTTGATGTGGAAGCAAGTTTTCCTTCAGGCTCGGACAGTGATCCGACGCCACTGAATAACTATATTAAGCCTGTCAGCGCAAAGATCCAGGCTTTCCGGCATGAACCGCTGAACGCATTGCTGAATGTCCCGGAAATGAAGGACCGGTTCCTGAAACGCTTTGCAGAAGTGCTGGAAAAATCTTTCCTCTGGCCCTATGTGGACGCACATTTTCAGCCATGGGAAGAGATACTTGAAACCCTGCTGCCGAGGCATAACGAGCGCTGGCCATACCTGACCATGTCTCGCTGGCGGAAGAATGTGAATGCGACCAGGTATTATGCACGCGTCCGACCGAAAAAAATCGTCAGCATGCTGCAGAAACGCATGAAGCTGACGAAAGAAGAGGTTGATGTTTACTTTTCTGAGATTCAGGAAAAGCTTGAGAGACTCAATGCCAGACCGGAATGACGAATTCCGGCCTGATTATTTGAGCTGACTGAGCAGGGTTTTGTTCAGGTGCCGGTACAGGAACAGGCAGATGACACAGGAAATCGCTTCGGAGACAGGGAATGCCCACCATACAGCATTGACGTCCCCGGTGACTTTTGCGATGATCCAGGCTGCCGGGATCAGGACCAGCAACTGTCGGCAGAGGCTCATGATAAGGCTGTACATGCCTTTTCCAACGGCCTGGTATACATTGGATAGAATAATTCCGATGGCTGCCATGAAGAAAGAAATGGATATGACACGCAGTGCGACTACACCGAGGCGGGTCATGGCGAGGGTTACTTCACTGGCGTCTGCTGACTCGAACAGGCTCATCAGCTGGGTCGGAAACAACATGAAGATGACTGTGCCGATCACCATGATTGAGAGTGCCCAGAGAAGACAGACGCGGATTGCACTGTAGATCCGTTCACGGTTCCTGGCACCAAAGTTATATCCGACAATGGCGATTACACCGGTACCAAGGCCGAAGACAGGCATGAAGACGAAGGACTGGAGTTTGAAATATACATTCAGAACATTGACTGCGGCATTGCCTTCGGCAAAGGTGGCCAGCAGTCCATTCATGCTGATGTTCATGACGGAAGCGATCGCCTGCATGATTGTGCTGGGAAGGCCTACTGAGAAAATATTGGTGAGCAGGGAGCGGTCGATCCGGCAGTCGCGGAACGAAAGAGCAAGCTCCCTGTTTTTGAACTGGTTAAACAGAAAACCGACCAGGAAAGAAACAAACTGACCGATGACAGTGGCTATGGCGGCACCGGTTACACCCATGGCAGGGCAACCCAGAAGACCGAAGATCATGATGGGGTCCAGGATCATATTGGTAATGGCGCCGGAAAGCTGCGTGATCATGGAAAGAACAGTATTCCCGGTAGCCTGCAGAAGCCGCTCGAAAAAGATGGCCATGAACATGCCGAGAGAATAGGTAGTGACGATATGCAGGTAGGTTGTGCCCATCTGCAGGATCTGGTC
>ONWQ01000547.1 GCA_900321565.1 uncultured Eubacteriales bacterium | reverse complement strand
TGAAACATCCAGAGCTGTCAGCGCATTATCATAGCAGCTCAGAGTTGTCAGCGCAGGATTATGCGATACATCCAGACTGGTCAGCTGATTTTCATAGCAGTACAGCTGAGTCAGTGCAGGATTGTTGGACACATCCAGCGCAGTCAGACCATTCTGAAAGCAAACCAAAGTATCCAGCGTAGGATTGTGCGATACGTCCAGGCTTTCAAGCGGGAGACTGTGAGTATTCAGGAACGTTAATTCCGGGTTGTGCGAAATGTCCAGCGTACTGATTTCATTGCCGTGACAATCCAGTCTTTCCAAATCGGGGTTGCGGGACACATCCAGGTTGGTCAGCTGGTTATCATAGCAGCGCAAAACCGTCAATGCAGTACTGTTTGATACATCCAGACTGGTCATTTGATTCCCTTGGCAGCTCAGATAAGTCAGTGCAGAAAAGAACTCAATCCCACGAAGATCTGCAATCTCTTGCGCGTCACAGGTAATCTCCGTCACAGCCTGAATTTCTGCAATACTCAGGATTCCATCTTCATTGGAGTCATAACCACTTACCACACTGCGGAAATTGCTGTCAGGGAAAGTAAACTCCGTGATCGGGACATCTCCCTGCCAACTGATCCCCTGATGATCAAATGCATATGCCCGGGCCGGTGCGTCGAAAGGCGAAATGATGGTGAGGTCTTGAACTCCATCGAATGCATCAGCCGGAATTGTCATCACAGAAGCCGGGATATAGATCTGTTCCAGGCCGCTGTATGCGAACGCACGGGCACCGATTGTCTCAGCTCCGTCTGGAATTGTCAGTGAGGTAATAGACTGATCCCCGTAGAAAGCCTCTTCTCCGATCTCTTTCAGATCATCCGGCAGATCGGCATTTTCTGCCATTGCTGAGATCTGAAACGCAAGAAGAAGGCTCAGGATCATGGCAAACAACACAAAGAATCGTTTTTGTTTCATGTTTTTTCTCCAATCTTTTTTCCTTTCCGTATTACTGATTATACCATGATTGCTTCCATAATGCCATTACTCGCAGCATCGAGTTTTGTCTTTTTCCTGTAACTTTTTCGGTTGGAACACACTGGAAATGCTAATACAGCGTTAATCCTTCGGCTGACATCGGTTCTTTGGTAAGCGTCAATTCTAAGCGCGGTCCTTCTTTCCCACCTTGCAAGGGTCCGGGGTATTCTGCGGGAGCATAACGGGGAAGACACAGTGACGTAGCTTTTGTCATGTGTTGCCCCAATCGACACACCCTACCTGATAAACGATGCAGCCGTTCTGCTTTTCGCAGTTCGGCTGCATTCAAGTTGTGGCGCCCGCCTCGCTGGGACCATTTTCTGCTGGACGATGCAGCTTATGCTGCATACCTCGAAGGAAAACTCTGGATTAACTGAGGCACGGATCCTGTCGGAATCAAGTCAAAACCGACAATCGTGGCAAAACCATATATTTCTCTCAACGAATCCGAAGAAGCGGTACGCCTCAGAATGGAGGAAACTGTCAAATAGATGAATCTATTATGCGGCAGTCTTCCTGGATTGTGGTGCGTGGTGCGTATCCCATGGTATTTCTTCCGGGAGCTTCAGCACCGGGGTGTCCGGGCGGGGGTGATCTGGCAGGACCGGCGCGAGCTTCCTGTGGCCTGACAGCATCCGAATGAACCTGGCTCTGCCTTTCAGCCTGGTGGAGGAGGCCATGCAACGCCTGAAACAGGAGGTATTCGTCTGAGCCGGAAGACACGGGCAAGACACGGGGGCGGTACATTTACTCTCTATTAATCGGGCCTGTCTCGGGCAATGTGTCAATATATATAATAAACATCTCATGCTCCCTCGCATATTGCTCTGCATAACTATTTCTTGCACAGAATACAGTAACACGCTGTGTGCCTTCAAAAGCATTCTTCTCAATCATACTAACACTGCTTGGGATCAGTATTTGTGTTAGTTTATCACAATTTAGAAACGCATTCTCCCCGATATAAGATACATTCTCAGGCACCTGAACGGATGTAAAGGCAGTCCCTTCGAAGGCGTTATCTTGAATGATCTCTGTTTCTGCGGGTAAAATGCAGTCTGGTGCAAACTCCTGATCAAAAGCGAGAAAACCGTATCCATTTGCTGACGCATAGTGATCAATGAAGGAATCGGTGTACCCACAAAAAACAACTGAAGCTGGAAACGCTGATCCGTCAATTACAGAAAGGAGACTGTCCGAAGGGATATTTACATACTTAAGAGCAGTACAGGATTGAAAGCAGTTTTGCGGAATCGACTGTATAGAAGCAGGAATGTCCAGCATCTTTATACGGGAACAATAGGAAAATGCACTGTTCCCAATTGACGAGATTGAAGAGGGAAGGACGATTTCAGTAAAAAGCATACAATTGCAGAAAGCATAGTTTCCTATTGATTCCACACCTTCTCCAATAATCAACTGAGCAGTCTGTGCTTCCGTGTATTCAAAGCC
>ONWQ01000443.1 GCA_900321565.1 uncultured Eubacteriales bacterium | reverse complement strand
GCTGAAGAGGATCAGGGTATTGTAAAGGAATTCCACCGGATGCCGGAAGGGCAGCAGCAGTGCCTCCGGCAGGGAGCGGAAGGACAGGATTTCCAGGGACAGGTTCAGTGCAAGGGCCAGAAGCAGCAGCTTTCCGAGACGCACCAGACGCTGCCGTCTGTGTATGGGGCCGGATGGCCGCAGTGTATCCATAAGAATTTATACCTCGGTTTCCATGGTTGGACAGGGGATCAGTACTGTCCGTTGAGGCTGCGGTACAGGTTCAGATCCTCCCGGTTCATATGGATCCAGCCGGATGCACCGCGCAGGCTGACCAGGAGCCAGCCGCCGCGCTCCATGAGGATGGGCATGCGCGTGCCGGTACCGACCATGGCCACTTTCTTGGCATAGACGGAGTCCCAGGCATAGACGACTGTGGACTCATCGGCAATGAAGTACATGGGGTCAATGGCGATATAATCGGACAGGACATAGCCCACGGGACCGCCGGTCTCGCTGAGGAAGCAGTCGCACCAGCCGTCGACTTCGCTGGAGACGATGAAGGTGTCACCAAAGGAAAGCCGGCGCACGGAGCGTGCGCGGGTGTCCGCGCTCTGGCGGACAGTCAGGCGTTCGCTGAGCACCACGGCTTCATACCCGATCATGCCGGGGCCATGCGCAGGCTCGATATCGGCCAGGGCTGTGGTGGTGAAAAGACAGAGTACGAAAAGCAGGGCCAGAATCCGTACGGAATGTTTCATGAGTGTAACCTCCCGGTCATTGAGATTTCAGGGTGCAGACCGCGAACCATGCAGACCATGCACCAAAGTATATCTTGCGCCTTTTCCCGGGTTCTGTCAATTCGTGGCGCGCTTTTTGCGGAAAAGTCCACTGTACAGCCGGAAAGTGAGATGATATACTGCATGCAGCACAGCAAGTCTGCGGAATCAGTACCGCAAATATAACGATGGAGAGGTAGAAAATCATGCGCGGAAATTATTTCCTGGGCAAGGGAAAGTTTGAGGTCCGGGAGACCGGGATCCCGGAGATCCGGGAGGACGAGGTCCTGGTGCAGGTAGCCGCCTGCGGGATCTGCGGCACGGATGTCCATATCTACCATGGGGAGAAAGGGTCCGCGGAAGTGACGCCGCCGGTGGTGCTGGGGCACGAGTTCGCCGGTGTGGTGGTCAGGACCGGCGCGAAGGTGACCCGGGTGCAGCCCGGGGATCATGTGACGGCGGACCCGAACCGCTACTGCGGTGCCTGCCGGCCGTGCCGGATGGGCAGGAAACAGAACTGTGAGCATCTGTTCGCCCTGGGCGTGAACGTGAACGGCGGGTTTGAGGAGTATGTGGCGGTGCCGGAAGCGCAGTGCTTCCGCGTGGACCCGGAGATCCCGCTGGACGTGGCGGCCATGGCAGAGCCGCTGGCCTGCGTGATCCACGGGATTGATCTGTGCCATATTCAGCCGGGCATGAATGTGCTGGTGATCGGTGGCGGGACCATCGGACAGATGATGCTGCAGATGGCGCGCCTGAGCGGGGCGGCACGCGTGCTGCTCTCCGAACCGATCGAGATGCGCCGGGAGATGGCGCTCCGGTTCGGTGCGGATGCGGCCTTTGATCCGATCCATGAGGACCCGGTGGCATGCGTGGAGAAACTGACCTGCGGTGAGGGCGCGGACGTGATCATTGAGTGCGTGGGCCGGCCGTTCGCGGTGGAGCAGGCGCTGAAGGTGGCCGGGAACGGGACCATGATCCTTCTGTTCTCCGTGCCGGGCGTGGAGGATACGGTGCAGCTGCCGCTGTTTGATGTGTATAAGAAGGAACTGAAGATCTCCGGTTCCATGATCAATCCGGACACGCACCAGCGGGCCGTGAACCTGATCAACGGGCGCCGGCTGCATCTGCAGGAGCTGATCACGCACCACTATGGTCTGGAAGGGCTCGAGGAAGGCATTCATATGCAGATGAGCGCAGAGTCCATCAAGGTGGTTGTGCATCCTCAGGAATGAGAAAGGGGGACCCGGTATGGACGAGGCCTGGATCCGGGCGGCTGAGGCGTTTGTGCGGGAACTGTTCTCCGGGAATGCGGGCGGGCATGACGTGGAGCATACGCTGCGCGTTTTCCGCAATGCCATGCGTCTTGCGGACACGGAGCCGGGCTGCGACCGGACGGTGGTGGCGCTGGGTGCGCTGCTGCATGACGCGGACGACCATAAGCTGTTCCATACGGAGGGGAACGCGAACGCGCGTGCGTTCCTTGCCTCCCATCAGGTGCCCGGGGACATGGTGGAGCGCATCGTGGATGTGATCAACGGTGTATCCTTTTCTCAGAACCAGGGGCGCACACCGGCCACCCTGGAGGGCCGGATCGTGCAGGACGCGGACCGGCTGGACGCCATGGGTGCCGTGGGCATCGCCAGGACCTTTGCCTTCGGCGGTGAGCATGGCCGGGGCATGGAGGAGTCGCTCCGGCATTTTGACGAAAAGCTCCTGAGACTGAAGGCACTCATGAATACGCCGGCAGGCCGGAAGATGGCTGAGGGGCGGCACGCGTTCATGGAGGCGTTCCTTCAGGAGTATGCCGCGGAAACAGAAGAAGCATAAAAGACAGGGGGCAGTGCATGGCACTGCCCCCTGAGCGTTGGAAAGGGTTATTTGTATTCTGTCTCTTCCAGCAGAACCACAAAATCTGTGGGGTTCATGTTGGCGATCTCCCGGTCCTGTTCATCCGGCTGATCAAAGCGGCGGAGCCAGCGGACCGGATACCATGGGGATTCCTCAATGGGCATATGATCGGACTTCCTTTCCCGGACGAAGTACTTACCCATATGATACGCAACCGCTGCGTTCTGTCAACCCGCATGCGGGGCCGGGAAAAAAGGCCGGGAGGCGGGCGGTACCGGCGCTTCCGGGGAGAAAGACCGGGAAAAAGGTCCGGAAAAATTTTCTGAGGTCAGAGGCAGTCGCCCTTTGTCCGGATGACCTCGGCGTACCAGCGCACGGAGTCCTTGGGTATGCGCCGGAGGGTTGCGTAATCGACATAGATGAGGCCGAAGCGCTCGTCATAGCCGGAGGCCCATTCGAAGTTATCCAGGAAGCTCCACTGGAGGTAGCCCTGGACCGGGGCGCCCTCGGAGATGGCCTCGGAGAGGCAGAGCAGGTAGCGGTGGAGGAAGTCAATCCGGTCCGCGTCATGCACCTGACCGTCGAGGTAAACGCGATCGTTACAGGAGAGCCCGTTCTCGGAGATGATCATGGGCAGACCATAGCGCCGGTACAGGTTCAGGGGGCCATAATGCATGACCTCCGGGGTGATCTGCCACTTGCAGGCCGTGAGCGGGCCGCCCTGCGGGTATTTGACCGGCTTGCCCTCGGCATCGACCATGGACCCGCGATAGACATTGATGCCGATGAAGTCCGGGGCTTCCATGCGGTCCCATTCAGACTGGGGGATGGTGGCGGCGAAGCGTTTCACGGCTGCGGGCGCGGTGGCCTCATAGCGCCGGAGGATCAGGCTGTCCAGCACAATATTGAAGCGGAAGAGCCAGTCGTGCTCGTGCATTTCAAACGTGGCGCGGTACGCGGCTTCCCGGTTTTCCGGGGTATCCTTTTCCGGATAGCAGAGCGCGCCGCAGGGGACGATCCCGACCTGCACGTCCGGGCCTGCCAGACGGTGGATCGCGCGCTGGGCTGCGCTGTGGCAGAGGCAGATATGGTGATAGATCCTGGCCAGGTCTTCCTCACCGAGGCGCAGGCCCGGTGCATGCGTGCCGGCACCATACCCGAGCCCGGTGATGCACTGGGGTTCATTGATGGTCATATAGCGTTTCACACGCCCGCGGAAGTGCTCTGCGATGATACTGGCATAGTTTTCAAACCAGCCCTCGATCTCCGGGTTCAGGAACCCGCCGCGCTTTTGCAGGGCACTGGGCAGGTCCCAGTGGTAGAGCGTGATCATGGGCTCGATCCCGTTCTCCAGGAGCATGTCCACCACTCGGTCATAGTATTCCAGGCCCTTCGGGTTCACTCTGCCGGTGCCCTCCGGGAGGATCCGCGCCCAGCTGATGGAAAAGCGGTAGGCCTGGACGTGATGCGCTTTCATGAGCGCGATGTCCTCAGGATACCGGTGATAGCTGTCACAGGCGATATCCCCGGAATCGCCATTCTTCACGGCGTGCAGGTCCGGGTCGTGACAGTACTCATCCCAGATGTTGGGGCCCTTGCCGTCCTCGTTCCAGGCGCCCTCGCACTGGTAGGCAGCACAGGCGACACCCCAGGTGAAGTTTTCAGGGAAACGGTGCATACTGCATCCTCCTGTTCATGAAAACGGGGCAGACCAGGCATCGGGTCTGCCCGCTGTATTGACTGTAGGTTACTGGTTCAGTGCCTGAAGCAGCTGACGGATTCCGTCCTCGCCGGCACCGCCGCCGAAGGAGAAGACCCCGCGCAGCGGCATATAATTCATCATGGCCAGGCTCATTTCTGCGGAGACCGCGGCGTCCGCGACCTCGGAGGTGGCTTCCTCCTTCTTGGGCATGAAGGCTGCCATCATTTTCTCCATGAAGGGCATGAGCACAGCCCTGGCCTTGGGATCGGCCATGATATCCATGAAGATGCTGTCCATGTCATAGTGGTGCGGTACGGTCTGGGTGGACGTGACATGCACGGTCCCGGTAAGACGGATGTCCTGGCAGGACGCACCGATCTCGATGCGGAAGTCGCCGGTCTCCACATGCCAGTCGTGGAGGTCGGTATTCCAGTAGGCAAAGGCGCGCTTATCGAGCGTGAAGGTGACATCCCGGCTTTCACCGGCCTCAAGCGCGATCTTTTCAAAGCCCTTGAGCTCGCGCACCGGGCGCAGGACGGTGCTCTCGACATCGGCGACATAGAGCTGCACGACGGTCTTGCCTGCGCGCTTTCCGGTATTGGTGACCGTGACGGTTGCGGTGAGGGTATCCGTATCCTGCATGGCGTCTGTGCTCAGGCGCAGGCCTGAGTACTCAAACGTGGTATAGCTGAGACCGAAGCCGAAGGGGAAGAGCACATCCATCTTTTTCTTGTCATAGTAGCGGTAGCCGACAAAGATGCCTTCCCGGTACTCGGTAGCCCGGGGTTCGCCGCCGAAGAAGAGGAAGGACGGGTTGTCCTCGAGTTTTTTCGGGAAGCTCTCGGGCAGGCGGCCGGAGGGATTGACATCGCCATAGAGCACACGGATTTCGGCAAGCCCGACGGCCTGACCGCCGAGGTAGGCTTCCAGGACGCCGCGGACCTCGTCGATCCAGGGCATTTCCACAGGCGAACCGTTGTGCAGCACGACGACGGTATTCGGGTTGGCTGCGGCCACGGCGTGGATCAGGCGGTTCTGGCACTCGGGCAGGCGCATATGCGTACGGTCATAGCCTTCGGACTCATAGGCGTCCGGGAGTCCGGCGAACACGACGGCGACCCGGGCCTTAAGCGCGGCTTCCACAGCCTGCGCGATCTGTTCGTCCGTGGCGGTATCCTCCGCGGCACTGTAGCCCTGGGCATAGATGACCGGCAGGCCGTTCGCTGCCTCAAGGGCGCTGGTGGTCTTGAAGGTATTGATATGCGAGCTTCCGCCGCCCTGGAAACGCGGGGCTGCGGCGAACTCGCCGATGAAGGCAACGGGTTCATCGCGTCTGAGGGGCAGGATATCGTCCTGGTTCTTAAGGAGCACCATGCACTCGGCGGCAATGTCTGCGGCCAGCAGGTGCTGCGCTTCCAGGTCCCAGGGTGTATCCGGGCGTGCGTTGTCGATATAGCGGAAGACGATCCTGAGGATGCGCTCGCAGCACAGGTCCACACAGGCTTCATCCAGTGTGCCGTTTTTCACGGCCTCGACCACCTTACGGTCATTGATGCCGCCGGAGGCGGGCATTTCCAGGTCAAGACCGGCCTCGACGCCCTTCGGGCGGTTGCTGACGGCGCCCCAGTCGGACATGACATAGCCTTCAAAGCCCCATTCGTTCCGGAGGACATCGGTGAGCAGCCAGCGGTTCTCGGAGGCGAACACGCCGTTCAGGCGGTTATAGGAGCACATGACGGTCCAGGGCTGGGCTTCGCGGACGGCCATTTCAAAGGCGGGGAAGTAGATCTCACGCAGTGTACGCTCATCGACATCGGAGGACGAGCTCATGCGGCGGTGTTCCTGGTTATTGGCGGCGAAGTGCTTGATGCTGGTGCCGACATTCCGGCTCTGGATGCCCTGGATCATGGCTGTGGCCATGCGCCCGGCGAGGTACGGGTCTTCGGAGAAGTATTCGAAGTTTCTTCCGCACAGCGGGGAGCGCTTGATATTCACGGCCGGGCCGAGCACAACGGAGAGTTCCTCATGCTGGCAGCTGTCGCCGATGGCTTCGCCCATGGTGCGGACGAGCTCGGGGTCAAACGAGGCGGCTGTGGCGGACGCGGCAGGGAAGCAGACCGCCTTGATGCTGTCGTTCACACCGAGGTGGTCGGCTTTCTGATCCTGCTTGCGCAGGCCGTGCGGGCCGTCACTGACCATGGTGGCAGGGATGCCGAGCCGGTCAATGGCTTTGGTATGCCAGAAGTCGCCGCCGGATAAGAGGCTGGCTTTCTCTTCCAGGGTCATCTGAGCGATCAGGGCTTTGAGGTCTCTCATACAATGTCCTCCATTTTTGGTATTTATTCGGCACGCAGAAGGTCGACCGTGGACAGGTCCCATTCTTCGTGGATCTTGGGTACATCGGAGATCAGGCGCTTGGTGTACTCTGCCTGCGGGTTGAGGATGACTTCCTCGGCGTTCCCGGACTCGACGAACCGGCCGTGCTCCATGATATAGACGGTATCGGAAATGTAGTAGGCGAGCCCGATATCATGGGTGATGAAGATAATGGTCATGCCGGTCTCGTTGCGCAGGTCCAGGAGCATATCCAGAATGGTGGCGCGGGAACAGGCGTCGACCATGCTGGTGGGTTCATCGGCGAGCAGGATCCGGGGCTTGAGCAGGAAGATGCGCGCGATCATCAGGCGCTGCATCTGACCGCCGGAGAGCTCAAACGGATACTTGTTGGTGAGCTCGGCAAACTTGAGATTGACGAAACTGCAGGCCTCGGTCATCATTTCAATCTTCTTTTCCTTGCTCAGGTGACGGCCGCCGCGCATATGAATGCAGTCGAGGAGCACGCTGTCAATCTTATGGAAGACATTGAAGGAAGAGAAGGGGTCCTGGAAGATGGCCTGGATGCCTTTCCAGTATTCGCGCTGCTTGCGGCCGGTGGAGATGTCCCGGGGCTTGCCCTGAAACAGGATCTGGCCTTCGGTGAGGTTGAGCAGGCCGAGGAGCATTTTGGAGAGTGTGGTCTTGCCGCTGCCGGACTCGCCGACAATGGAGACAAACTCGCCCTCGTGGAAGTCAAAGTCGACATGGTCGACGGCCAGCTTCCGTTTCTCGCCGAGCCCGAAGGCCCGGGTGACTCCGCGTCCGGACAGACAGAGCGGAGCGTTACTGTAATCCTTGACAGTACGGGTACGCATTTCACTCATGGCTGTATTCCTCCTTCAGCTGGTCCACACCGAGCAGGCAGCGGTACATGCGGCCGTCGCCGAAGTCGGTCTCAGGAATGGCCTGGTAGCGGCATTCCGGACGCGCAAACTTGCAGCGTTCGGCGAACCGGCAGCCCTGCGGCGGTTTCTTGAGGTTGGGCGGTGTACCGGGAATGGCGGTGAGTTTACTGCCGCGCGTGCCTTCCTCGGGGACGAGGATGGAGCCCATGAGCCCGTGGGAGTAGGGGTGCACCGGATCAAAGACCATTTCCCGGGCAGTGCCCTTTTCCACGATCTGGCCGGCATACATGACCATGATATCATCGGTCACATTATACAGCAAGGGCAGTTCATGGGTGATGAAGAGCATGGACTTGATATAGCCCTTCTCCATGAGCTCGCGCATCATCTTAATGACCATCTTCTGGCTGGTGACGTCCAGTGCACTGGACGGTTCATCGGCGATGAGCACTTTCGGGGAGAGAATGGTGGAAACGGCAATGACGGTGCGCTGTTTCATGCCGCCGGAGAGTTCCACGGCATGCTTGTCCAGGACGTCCCTGGGCAGGCCGAGCTCGGCGAAGCGGGCCTCCGCACGCTCGCGGATCTCTTTCTTGTCGGCTTTGGGATCATGCGCGCGGATGACGTCGGTGACAAAGCGGATGATGCGCTGGGTGGGGTTCAGGGCGTTCATGGCGGCCTGCGGGATGTACGCGATCTCAGTGCCGAGGATATTCTTGCGCACATCATCCGGTTTCATGCCGGATATGTTCGTACCGTCAATGATGATGTCGCCGCTGATATAGTGCAGGGGCGGGAAGTAATAGCCCATCATGCTCAGGGCGAGCGTGGACTTGCCGCAGCCGGACTCACCGGCCACGCCCAGGGACTTGCCTTCCTCAATCCTGAAGGAAACACCGTCCACGGCATAGACGTCCTCGTGGAAACGGGTGACATACTTGGTTTTGAGGTTCTTGACCTCCAGCATAATCTTGCCCATGGTATCCTCCTTAATCCCGCAGTGTGGGGTTGAACACCTGATCCAGGCCCGTATTCATCAGGTTCAGGGAGAACGAGATGAGGGTGATGGTCAGGATGACGGGGAAGTATGCCCACCAGGAGCCGTTGGTATGGGCAGAGTAGAGCATGGCCCAGTTCATCATCAGGCCCAGGGTCGGGACTTCGGTGGTCTTCGGGCCGAGACCGAGCAGGGAAAGCTGGGCTTCACTGAGGATGCCCGAGGAGACCTGCAGGATAAAGGCCATGACGACATAGGATGCGATGTAGGGCAGGATATCGGTGAGAATGATGCGCACCAGGCTGTGACCGGAGAGCTTGGAGAGGTTCACATGGTCACGGTTGCGCAGGGAGATGACCTGGGAGCGGACGGAACGTGCGGTCCAGGTCCAGCTGGTCAGACCGATGACCGCCGCGACGACGCTGGCGCCGCGTTGCTCCTGGCCGATGGAATAGCTGATGAGGATCAGGAGCACGAACCCGGGAATGACGGTGAAGATATTGGTGATGAACATGATGATATCATCACACGTGCCGCCGACGTACCCGGCGAGCAGGCCCAGGGTCAGGCCGATGAGCGTGGCGACGGCACCGGCGATGAGACCGATCTGGATGGACGTACCGGCTGCGGAGACGAGTTCCTTGAGCACGTCACGGCCGAAGTTGTCTGTGCCCAGCGGCAGGGCTTTGACATTGGCGACCTGACTGGTATTGACGTAATCGGTCTTGCTGATGGTCCGGACCTCGGTCAGGGTACCGTCCTCCGCCTGATCTGAGACGATCAGGGTGTCGGAGGCATTGATCTGCTTGATGGATGCGTCCAGGCGCTTGAAATAGTTGCGCTTGGCCTGGGTCATGCCCTTGGGCTTGACCGTGGGGTCGTAGTTGGCGTTCCACAGTGTCAGCAGGGTATCAGTATCCGAAAGATCCAGGCCTGTGATATCCACACCGGTGGCGTCGAACCAGTCGATCATGCTGACGCGGTCGGTCTGGGAGAGGAGCTTGTCCAGACGCTTGTCATCGGCATCCGGAAGGCGGAGCGTTTCCATGGAGGTATTGGTGGCATCATACATGGAAACATAGATACCGGGCTTGGCAAACGTACCGACACCGATCATTTCCAGCGGATTCCCGGGATTGACCAGCGGATAGATGAACATGGTCAGAAGGATCAGGACAAAGATGACAAACCCGGTCACAAACTTGGGTGCGTGAAAGACCTGGCGCAGGGTATTTTTCATGCTTGTCTCCTCCTTTCTCAGATGTCGAACTGTGCGGCCTTGACCCGGGGATCAATGAAGCCGTACACAATGTCCAGCAGGAATGTGACCACCAGGACCATGATGGTGATGATCAGTGTGGTGGCGGAAATGAGCGGGTAGTCTGCTGCGGTGACCGCGGCATACATGGTACTGCCGAGCCCCGGATAGCTGAAGATGATCTCTGCGACCAGTGCGCCGCCGATCATGGTACCGATGGACAGGGCAAGACCTGTGACCTGGGGCAGCATGGCGTTGCGGAAGACGTACCCGACAATCTTGCGGTCCTTGATGCCCAGAAAGCGGGCATACTTGACATAGTCCGCATTCAGCTCATAAATCGACATGGAACGCATGCCTACGGCCTGACCGCCGATGGAGACGAGCACAATGGACCAGAAGGGCAGCTGATAATGCGTGATCACTGAACGGATGAACCGCCAGGAGAAGTTGGGAATCATGTCAAAGGCGTAACCGCCTGCGATGGGTGCGACCTTGAGTGTCACGCCGAAGATGACCAGCAGGATCACGGCCATGCCGAAGGCGGGGACATTGCTCAGGAACAGGGAGATCGGGAGCAGGACCTTATCAAACCCCTTGCGGATATATGCCGCAATGGCGCCCAGGAGATTGCCCAGGAGCCAGCCGACGAGAATGGCGGGCAGCTGCAGGCAGATGGTCCAGCCGATGGCGCTGGAGATGATATCGCTGACCTTGCGCGGGTACTGGCTGAAGGATGTACCCATATCGCCGCGCAGGATGTTGCGCACAAAGATAAAGAACTGTTCGGTTATGGACTTGTTGGTACCGAACTCCTGCTCGTAGCGCTTGTAGATTTCCTGGACAGCGCTGGCATCCGTCATGCCCTGGGCCATTTTCCCGGTAATGGCGGCGACAGGGTCGGCCGGCATCAGGCGCGGAAGCACAAAGTTGAGTATCACGGCAACAATGAGTGTGATCAGAAACCACAGGATCTTCTTTCCGAAGTATTTCCGGTAGCCTTTCATGGAAGTGTTCCCCCTCTGTTGATTTGATGATGGCACCGTGCCGGAGTCTCCCGGAAGGCGGGGGATTCAGGTACGGCGCCATGCCTGATACGAAGAGGCGGCCATGCTTCAAAGGCGAAGCATGGCCGCCTTCGTCAATCCTTTATACTGAAGGTGTGTTCACGGACACGCGGGATCAGGGATTGACCAGTTCGAGTTCGTACAGGGCAGCGATGCCATAGCCATCCGTGCAGTCAGCCGGAGGAATGTTACGGCCGTCGTCACCGGCGGGGAAGTTGGTCCATACGCTCTCATTGACAGCGTGGAACAGGGAAGGACGATACATGAGGGAGAAGCTCGGGACCTCGGTCAGGTAGATCTTGGTCAGCTCAGTGTACAGAGCCTTGAGTTCTTCGGTATCGGTGGTCAGCGGGATCTTCTTGAGCAGTTCGTCTGCTTCAGCATTCACATACTGGCCCCAGTTGCCGCTCCAGTTGTTTTCAACACCGACGAACTCGCTGCCCAGGAACTGGTTCACGCGGGTCCAGGGGTTGGAAGGAGAAGCTGCTTCAGGAGACCACATGTAGATGGCATATTCTTTCTGGTTCGGGTTGGTGAATACGGTCTGATAGATGGACCATTCAGGATACAGGGTGGTGATTTCCACACCGATCTTGGCGCCGGCGGCTGCAACGACTTCCATGGAAGCCTGCCAGTCAGTCCAGCCATTGGGGCAGACCGCGTTCAGGGAGATCTTTTCACCATTGTACTCACGATAGCCGTCACCGTCGGTATCCACGAGTCCGGCTTCGTCCAGCAGTTTGATGGCGCCGTCGATATCATTGCCGGCCCACTGCAGATCCTTGACTTCATCCTTGTTGTACAGGGCCTGTTCACCATCGGTCGGGTTCATGAGGGAACGCGGGACCGCGGCGAAGGTCGGGCTCTGGTTGGTCATGGCGTTGGCGATGATGGTGTCATAGTCCACAGCCATGGCGATGGCCTTGCGCAGGGCAGGGTTCTCAGCCAGTACGGGCAGGTTCATGTTGTACCAGGCGGTGGGCATGGTCAGGCAGACGCCGTAGGGAGCTTCTTCATAGTAGGTGGAGATGGGCAGGCCGTCTTCCAGCCACAGGGTCTGAACGTTGCCGATGAACTGCTGGCAGACGTCGACTTCGCCGGCCTTCAGAGCGTTCTCACCAGCGGGGTTATCTGCATAGATGGTGTGCGCAATGTACTTCGGCACAGGCAGCTTGCCCCACATGGAAGCATCCTGGCCCCAGTAGTTGTCGTCACGGATGAGCACGACCTTCTGGTCGTCAGCATAGTACTTGGTGTAGGGGCCGGACCAGATCACGTCTTCGCCGGCGTCGTTCAGGATGGCGATGGCGTCGCCGCCGCAGCGCTCGACGAGCTTGTCAATCCAGGCTGCCTGAGCAATGGGGGTACCGGTGAGAAAGTCCAGAACCTTCAGGGGGTTCACAGGCTTGCCTTCTTCGTTGACAGCGGCATGAATGGTCACGGTCTTTTCGTCGACAGCTTCGATGCTGGCGATGTAGGCCTTGAATCCGGTGCCGGTGCCGTTGCCGATTTCAACACCGATATCAAAGGTGCGGGCCACGTCAGCGGCGGTCACGGGGGTGCCGTCACACCACTTGGCTGCATCCTTCAGGGTGAAGGTCAGAGCGGTCATGTCGTCGTTCCACTCATAGCCATCATTGGCCAGCAGGCCGGTGATTTCGCCATTCATGAAATTGTACATGTACAGGGTTTCGAACATCAGGGTACGATATCCGGAAGCACCGCCGGCGATAGCCATGGAGTTATTCTGGTTGGTACCGATGATGTTCCAGCTGTTCACGGTTCCCCACTGCTGGCCTGCAAAGTACAGGGTCTCGTTC
>ONWQ01000446.1 GCA_900321565.1 uncultured Eubacteriales bacterium | reverse complement strand
GGTGCTGGCTCAGCAGATGAAGAATCTGCTCCGCGAGCGGTGCAAAGGTGTCCGTTCCAGTGTGAAGGTCCATCAGTACCAGTGCGCGCAGAATACCACCGAACCCGCGGCCTTCTCCAAGCATGGTTGTCAGGAGTGGCACAAGTTCTGTCTCTGGCATTTGCGTCAGAGCAGTCAGTTGGATTTCCATTTCGCGGCGGATCCGCTGTAAGCATAGCTGTGTCTGCTCCATGACTGCCGTGTCACAGCCAGCGGCCTGAAGTGCTGATGCAAACAGTGCGATTCCTGAAAAACCTGTTCCCATACCGGCAGACAGGATTTCTGATCTTCCCGCATCCGCGTTGAGGTTCAGCCAGTTGAAGGCACCATTTGGCGCTGTCAGCCTTCGGGTAAAAATGTCTGTCCATATTTCCTGTGCTTCCAGGAGTGCTGCTTGTGGTGACAGTGGTGTTTCTGCCAGCTCTGGCGAACACAGGTTTACTGGGTTATCTTTCATGAGCCGGTACTGGAAGCAGCCACATAGCAGTGCTTCTTCAAACCGCATTTCAGCTTCGTTCATGTGCTCAAGACGTTCCAGTGCGTTTTCCACGCCGCTTATTTCCATATAGCCCGGGCAAACCACACACCCATCCGAGTACAGATCATGACCTGCAGCAAGGACAGAAAACAGGGGAATATCTCCACGCATCAGGGCAGTCTTCTCAGCCAGACCTGCACCATGCAGACGCTCCGGAAGGTTTTCACACAGGGCCCTTTCCAGCTTATCCGCCATCTGTGATTGCGCTTCTGGTGTGGCGAGTACTTTTCGTGTCCGGGTTCGGATCAGTAGCTCTGCGTAGAACTGACTGTCTCGCACAAGGATGCGCAGCGGAACATCGGAAAACAGTTTTGGAATATCCTGCCTGAGTTCATCTCTTCTGGTGATGCACTTACGGTAGGATTCCCGGAAGCTTTCCAGAAAGTCTTCATGGTACTCCTGCCATGTAGCGGGTTTTCCACTTATGACAGGTGCACTGCTTTCGGGGCTATCCAGGTCTGCAAGAACACTCACTTCCATACCTTTCCTGTTCGCTGGCATCAGGCAAGAGCGCCAGAGAGAAACGGCCATTGCGGACTCAAATCCATCAGATGCCGCTTTATCAGGTTTCATCTGCGGTGAGAGAATGGTTTCCAGATCAATTATGGCCGGCAGTCCATCTACTGCGGTAATGTTCTCATGGTGCATGTCTGTGCTGCCCAGCACCTGGATCATTACTGCCATACTGCCTAAAGCCCGGAACCATTTACGGGCCTCAGCCTGTGTATGTGCCACGCTTCGGGTCAGAAACTCACTGACGCCAAAGTTTTTACCATCGGTCCAGCATTGGGGGATATGGACGGCGCTAGGAAAATACTTCTCTGCAAAAGCACGGGTCCTGACATCCGATAGCAGACTGCGTGGTTTATAGACCATTTTCCCGAGCTCAGTTTCGAGTATTGTCGCAGCCCGGCCTCCGGCATGATAATCTCCGGCTGCTGTCTGGATACGGATGAAACGCGAGTATTCCTGTCCACTGAAGAGTGTTTCACAGATCTCCTGCTTATGTGTCTTCAGTTGCGTGAACATTTCCGTCAGCGCGTCCCGGAGCAGTGTGAAGCGTGCCTGTACAACCGTCAGGAGTGTTTCAGAAAGAGTCAGTGTCTTATCTTCCAGTTTCTGTTTCAGCACACGCGCTGCCTGTTCTTTCTGATCCTGCGTACAGAGTCGGCTGTCAAAACTGACAATAGGGAAATCCCGTGCAATGATGTCCGTGCGCATACCTTCCAGTGCGTTTATGGTAATGGCGTGCAGTGCGTTCCAGAATGCTCTAGCGAGTCCGTCTACAGCGGCCTCGTCAAATGATTCATGAACACCAGCCATGATCTGCTCCACATGCTCCCTGACTGTGTCCTGGAAAATGAGCAGGTACGTGTTTTCTGCTTTCACTGTAATCATTGTGGTATGTAATGAAAATTCTCCGTTTCGGATTCTTCTGTATAGAATCCGGCCAATGCTTTTCTCCGGAAATCATTGGCTTGCTGGTTGCTGCCGTACATGGCATAGGCGGCTGTCTGGCAATTGCTCTGATAGAATTGGTTCATGGACTGAACAAACGGGAGCAGGATCACACCGCTGCCCCTGGCCCAGACCGCATCCGAGATCAGCTGGAAAACCACGCTTTTTTCTGCATCGTGTGTAACCAGGGTATACGCTGCGAGACGGTTTTCTTTTAAGGCGGCAAAACTCATGTCCCAGGCGGCTTTTTTCCCGGGATTATCCAGATAAGCTGCGATATCAAAAGTGCTCCCGTAACCGGTTTTTTCCGGGCTTCTCAGCTGGGCTATCACATCCGGTCCGGCCTTGGCAAAGCTTACGGTCTCATATCCCCAGCGGGAGAGAAGAGCGCACATTTTTAGGCCCCGGTGTTCCATAAAGGTGCGCCAGTGCTCGTCCCGGTCCCGACGGCATGTGAATACATGCACGCTTTCAGTCTGTATGAAACCCAGCTTCTTGCAGACGTGTACGATCGGGTCATGAAACGCGTGCCGAGAAGAAATGTGGACACGGACGGTACAAAAGGTATACTTTCCGGTTCCGACAAGCTTTGTCAGGGAATGCAATAGTTCAGTAAAGACTCCGCAGCCGCGGGCTTCTGGGAGCGTGAAGGCATGGAGTACGCGCAGTTTCTGTGCTTCTTTTACGGCACAAAGGAAACCGACGAGTTTTCCATCCTTTTCTGCTCCCAGAAGCACCCCACCGGACAGCGCTTCTTCGGCACAGCGGTCCATGAATGCGGTACGACAGGGGGCGAATACAATCATGTATTCGAGCTCAGCGATAGGTCGGGAAGTGATCATATATGGATCATGCTTCTTTCTGTGCGCTTTTCAATTAACCGGATTATCAGCCAAAGGTGCACCCGCCAGGATCTGTGCCATAGTATTTTTTGTTAATCTCGCTTTCAATGGCTTCCCCTGCGCAGGTAGTGCCCCAGGTAAATATGGAAAGGACGACTGTCTCGCCGGTTGAGGCTTTTCCGCCGGCTACGGAATCGACCTCTTCATCGCTGATTGTGAGCATGGCTTTCTCCTTCATGAAAACCTGCAGTTCCTCCAGACTGGCGTCAGAACCATGATTTTTCACGAATGCTTCTACAGTCTCCTTCGCCTTGGCGGCTTCCAGAAATTCCTTCTTCAGTGTTTCGGACTTCATGACTTCTTCATATAAAGTTTCCAGTGTTTTCATAGTTTCACCTTTCCACAAGCATCTGTATTGGTGCTTGCATATCTGTTCTTTTGCCGTCCGGAAGGGCTTCACCAGAGATGGTTTCAATGATCATTCTGTGTAAGAAATTATTGTTTTATTTGCACTATCAACATGTTATTCAAATAAGCAGTCCAGGTCATCATACTTTTTACTAATGGCTCTGTTTGCTTCACAAAGACCGAATGTAAGGACAGAACATGC